>JAUXSZ010000011.1 GCA_030679635.1 Sulfuricurvum sp.
TTTCCTTAGCCATCCACTCAATTTTAAGGGAATCATCCAAGTCCAGAGATTTAAGACCCAATGTTCGGTAGGTTGTCCCTTTTGTGTTGAGTAATTTTGAGAGGTCAGACTTATGGCACCATTGAGTGATTTTATCTGTGCCAACGGGAGTTGTTTTAAAATCGACGAGAGTATGATTGATATTGTGTGCATTTAAAAACTTAAGCGCTTTTTTGACAGAATCGCAATTTTTAATACCATAAACCGATACCATCGCAGACTACTCTATAATCTTCGGGACAATAAAAAAATGATCACTGGAATGAGGTGCATTCAACAAAATATCGTCGTTGATGGCGCGATCGATGTGGCTGTGATCTTCACGTAAACGAGTTGACGCATCATTCATCGTAAATGTTGGATTAATTCCATCCGTAGAGAGTTCCGAAAGATTATCAACAAAAGAGACAATTTCGCTGAGCTGGGAAATCATTTCGGTACGATGTTCCTCTGGGATCTGCAGATAGGAAAGTTTTTCTAAACGCTGTAAAAGATTCTCGTCTATTTTCACGAATGGACCTTTGTTAGGAATTTTTATAATTTAATTGTAGCGAAAATATGGGTTTACTAAACTTTAACAATCTCTAAGTTATTATTGTACCTTAAACACACCGCTAGAAATGATAGGAACCCATATGAGCCTTAAAGAAAATATGCAAGCTCTCAAACATGAGCTAAACTCGGAAGAAAAATTTTTTGAAAGTGCCGTGCGTACTGAGCGTTTTATCAAGAGATATCAAAAGCCGTTGATGGCGTCAGTTGTCTCATTATTGCTCGTTGTAGCAGGGACTATTGGGTATCAAGCTTATACTGAAACTAAAATGGAAAGTTCGAATGTAGCCTTAAACGCATTGTTGACAAATCCGGCCGATCAGGAAGCTTTGAAAACATTGGAACACGAAAACGGTCCATTGTACGAATTGTATCAATTGTCAAAAGCGATCAAAGAGGGTGATGTTAAAACGCTTAAATCACTTCAGCAATCAAAATCTCTCGAAGTAGCTGATATGGCGACGTATGAAGTAGCGGTTCTGGAGAATGATCAAAATGCTTTGGAACACTATACGAAAAAGCAAGGGGCGATTTATCAAGATATGGCTTTAATCGAGATTGCGGTAATGTCGATACAAAAAGGGGAGAGCACATCTGCACAGGATAAATTGGCGTTGATCAAAGAAGATTCTGTCCTGTATCCTGCGGCACAAATGTTAAGTCATTTTGGGGTCAAATAATGAAAAACTTTTGGATAGGATTGAGTATTTGCGGTGCACTTTTACTGAGTGGATGTTCTCACAAAGAGGTCTTTAAACCTGAAAAAGTTAAGGGAGAGTGGCGAAATTCAGGACGGTTAACTGCCTCCATTGATCAACTTTCTCAGTCAGGTGCGGTACTTAAGAATGGGCATCTCTTAACCAAAGAGGGGGAAAAACCTCTTAAAATTCCTGAAAACTATCGTTTGATCAATATCAGCGGTGGCTGGGTTATGACACAGAACAGTGATAATAATCTCGAATTGTTTCCGGAAAATGGTGGGAGTGATCATGTTGTTTTAGAATTAAAACGAACCGTTGCCGCTGCCAGTATTCAAGACGATACGGTAGCCATATTGTTTAGCAACAATGAGATGGCACTCTATTCACTTCAAACGAAAAAAGTGATTTTTAAAGAGAGTTCCGGTGCTCCGATTGCTGTAGATGCACGCATTGCAAATCCTTATTTTTTGAAAGATTTGGTTTTGTTCTTGGGACTGGATGGAAAAATAGTGATTGTTAATACAGAGAGTAAGCAATTGCTGCGCTCTGTCATTGTGGGTTCTGAAGAGTATTTCAACAATATTATCTATCTTAATGTTATTGAAAACAATATGGTGGCATCAACGGGAAACGGAATATTGGCACTTGCACAAAAAGAAGAGCGTGAAAAATACGAAGTGCGCGATATCGCCTATACGCACGAGGGGATATGGTTAACAACCAAGCAAGGGGAAGTGGTGGCTCTGAGTCCTACGCTGCAGTATAAAGGGAAACAAAAGTTTCCATTTGCCCATTTTGTAGGGATAAGTGTTCAAAATGATCGTGTTTATGTCCTGGAAGAAGGGGGATACATGATTGCGTTAACTAAAAACTTACTCTCGTACGATGTGTATGACATTGATATGGATCATGATACGGTATTTGTTGGTAATGACCGATTTTATTTTAATGATCGGTATATCACGATTAAATAATGTCAAAAGAGCTTGAGGCATTTTTAGAGTACATAACGATTATTCGATCGTTACGTCCAAAAACGGTTGAAGCGTATAGGGCGGATCTGAATGAAATTGAAATAACGGCTTCTACGCCGTTGATCGATTTGGATTCAGCATCGATTTTCAAAGTTCTTTCTTCAGTCCAAAATAAACGAACACTCAACCGAAAACTTTCTGCCATCAACTCTTTTTTGGATTTTTGCCATCGCCACCAGTATGACTCAAGCCTCTCAAAGTTTTCTCTCTCAAAATTACCGAAAAAATTACCGAAATATTTACCCTATGAGTCTATTATTGCTTCATTGAAGTTGATAGATTTAAGTGACTGGATAGGGATGCGTGATTATGCACTTCTTTTATTTTTGTACGCAACAGGCACGCGTATCAGTGAATGTTTGGAGGCGAAAGAAGAAGATATTGAGGGGGAGTGGCTTCGGGTGCGTCATGGAAAAGGGGATAAAGAACGTTATATCCCTATTGCGCAAGAAGCACTCAAGGCGTTAAGACGCTATCAAGAAGCCAGACCACTGAAAAGAAATACGATGTGGATAAATTATCGAGGTGAGCCTCTGAGTCGTGTTTCAGCATTTAAAATCAGTCAAAAATATCTCGGCACATCTCCTCATACCCTGCGCCATTCGTATGCAACCGGATTGATACTCGGTGGTGCCGATTTGAGAGTTGTCCAAGAACTTTTGGGTCATGCCTCGCTGTTGACAACACAAATTTACACCCATGTACAAAAGCATAACCTTCATGAGACGGTACTGCAATGCCATCCGATGGCGAAGGAAAATAAATGATTTTATGCGATATCGGCAATACGATGGTGGATTGGGAGGATAATGGAACGTACTCAAAAGTGTGTGTTAATGATTTTGATCCCGCTGAGCATACAGAAACCGTTTATTATGTGTGCGTTAATGCTAAACAGTCGGCCGTTCTTAGGACGCTGCCCAATTGGATTGATGTCACCAAATTCATAGATTGGGATAAATACTATCCGACGATGGGTATTGACCGGATCATGGTGTGTGAAGCGGTTAGCAATGGGGTGATCGTTGATGCTGGAAGTGCCATTACCGTTGATGTCATGCGCGACGGAGTCTATCAGGGGGGCTTTATCTCTTTGGGGCTTCGGTGTGCTCAGGAGGCGTATGGCAGATTGTCTCCTGCATTGGCGGGGTCATTTAACTTTGAGGTTGATTTGACTATAATGGCGAAAAATACCCCTGATGCTATTACCGTAGGTTTTCTCGCACCTTTGATTCATGAAATCAAGAGGCTGGGAAAGCCTGTATACGTAACGGGAGGCGACTCTAAAGTGTTTTCTTCTTTGCTGGAGGAGGCCGTTGTGGATGACCTCTTGGTTTTCAAAGGGATGAAAAAGCTCATCGGAAAAGGACAATTATGCTAAGTGTTGCACTGCCAAAGGGGCGAATCGCCGAAGATACCTTGGAGATTTTTGAATCCATATTTGGAAGTTCTTTTAAATTCGATGATCGAAAATTAATTTTGGAAACAGAAAATTTTAAATTTCTCCTCGTTCGTAATCAAGATGTAGCAACGTATGTCTATCATCAAGCGGCAGATATAGGGGTAGTAGGACTAGATACGCTCGAAGAGCAGGGGTTGGATGTTATCCGCCTTCTTGATCTTCAAAAAGGGAAATGTCGTGTTGCTATCGGCATGAGAGCTGGGGAGCGACCTGACTTCACCAAATCTGAAATCAAAGTGGCCACAAAAATGGTCAATATTACCAAACGCTATTTCGCAGAGCGTGCTGTTGCCGCTGATATTATAAAACTCTACGGCTCGATTGAATTGGCACCGCTTGTAGGTCTTGCGGACATGATCGTGGATGTTGTTGATACCGGCGCTACGATGAAGCAAAACGGTTTGGAAGTTGTAGAGACCATCATGGAATCAACCACCCATCTTATCGCCAATAAAAACAGTTTTTTTGAGAAAAAAGGTGAGATTTTAGATTTATACGGGAAAATAAACCGCTTATTGTATCCGCAATAATTCACAATCTATTAACGATTTTACCCTATGATATCATCATTATAAAAAAGGATTTAGACAATGTCAAAACATAAATTTTCTTATTTGCTAGCGGCAACGATTTTGGGATGCAGTACTTTAAGTGCAGAGAGTTTTTCAACAACGGAATACATAAAGATCAATCGTTCAATTCCAGTATATGATACCGTCACCGAAGATGTTCCCTCTGAACAGTGTTACGATGTAAAAGAGCAGGCTCAGAGTGGCACGCAGAATGCAGATGTTGTTGGAGCCGTTGCCGGTGGAGCTCTTGGAGGAGTTCTTGGCCATAATGTTGGCGGCGGAAGAGGAAAAACAGCGGCCACCGTTGGTGGTGCTATTTTAGGTGTCTTGGCCGGTCAAAATATAGGA
>JAUXSZ010000067.1 GCA_030679635.1 Sulfuricurvum sp.
CCTTTGTCAAAACGTTCGAATCCTTTGATCAGTTTCTCGCGCGCATCATCGAGTTTCTTGCGCATTGCCGGATCCTCTTTAAGTGACCGAACACGATTTTGCTGCAAAGCCACTTCGCTCATTCCTGTGCGCATCTCCATAACACCGACAATTGAAGGAAGTTTAACACCGCCCACTACGTTAATGCTGCTATCCCATTTTTGCGTTGTGCTGTAGCCTAAAAAGCCAAGGGTTCCCAATGCAATCATCATCACTACCGTCAGCAAAATCAACTTACTTTGCAATACCATATTTTCTAACCAATTCATTTTTATTCTCCCTCAGTTTTTTGTGTTTGTTGTATCTGTTCTAAACTCACCAGCTCATCGGCTTCGAAAAGCTTGAGCACATCCAATATCATTACGACATTCTCTTCGATCTGTGCCATTGCGCAAATAAAATCGGTATCGACGCTATTTCCGAATTTTGGAGCTTCTCCCAAATGGGCGGCATCGATCGAGGCAACCTCTTCGACTCGGTCAACGATAAAGCCGATATTGACTTTTTCAACCTCGACGATAATAATCGTCGTATGCATATCAGCCTCTTTTGGCTCCATCCCAAAGCGAAGTCGTGTATCGACGACCGGTATAATTGAGCCGCGCAGGTTGACGACACCGCGCATATAGTGAGGTGTTTTAGGGACAAAGGTCACTTTCATCATGGCAATAATCTCTTTGATCCGATCGATTGCAATACCGTATTGCTCATCGCCTAAAAAAAAGGTGAGATAGCGTTCTCTCTTCGATTGGGCCGTGTTTGATTCCATATTTATACTCCCAGTACCATTTTAAGTGATTTAACCATCTTTTCGTCGCTGAAAGGTTTAACCATCCATCCGGTCACACCGATCTCTTTGCCTGCCATTTTCATCTCATTAGAGCTCTCGGTCGTCAAGATGATAATCGGTTTGGTTTTGTACCGATCATCGGCTTTGATCGCTCTGGCCAAATCAAGTCCATTGAGCTGAGGCATATTGACATCACTGATCAGCAGGTCAAAATTCTCCGTCCCATTTTGGAGTGCTTCTAAAAGCTCCGCTGGATTCAAATACGATTTAAATTCAATAAGCCCGCTGCTGATCATCTCATCCAATGCCAATTCTGCAGTTGCCACAACCGCTCTAGAATCGTCCACAATAATCACTCTTTTTGCCATTTACTTCCTCCTTGAATGTGTTTTAAAAAAATTCCATGCCGTCATCGTCATCATCCTCAACTACCTTCTTATCCCCGATAATCCCTTCGATCTGCATGCACGAGCTGAAAAAAGAACTGTCCAGATAGTGGATATCTCCGGCATCTTGCAAGCCGAAAATATGCTCCCGCCATGAAGCGAGATCTGCTCCCAAATGCTCCATAAGCATCAC
>JAUXSZ010000031.1 GCA_030679635.1 Sulfuricurvum sp.
CTCCCATCCCAGTTGCGACTCCTTTACCTCCCTCGAACCACAAATAGGGGCTGAAGCAGTGACCGATGACGGCGAGGACGGCCACAAGCCACACAACCGAATCGCTCATACCGACATATTTGGCGGCCAATACAATGGCAATCCCTTTGAGGGCATCGAGGGCGAGCGTTGCGGCACCCAGTTTTTTGGCTAAAGAGGGATTGGTCTCTTTGACCACACGCAGTACGTTGGTAGCCCCGATACTTCCTGAACCGGACTCTTTGACATTGACTCCGGCAAATATTTTGGCGAGGATAAGACCAAAAGGGATACCGCCCAATGCGTAGGCGAGAAGGTAAAACTGTACGTTTTGGTTAAATAAAAATTCCATGACCAGTAACTCTTTATTAATAAATTTTGGATGCTATTATATTTCAAAAGATATAATAACATCCTAATGAGATTCAAGGAACTATTTTGAGCATGACAACAGAAGAGTTAAAACAAAAAATTATTGATCTAAAAAAACGGCTCAGTGTCACCGTTGTGGCCCATTTCTATCAGCGCGACGAAGTGTTTGAGATGGGAGACATTACGGGCGATTCGCTCGAACTTGCCAAACGGACGATGGCAGATCAGTCCGAATACATTGTATTTTGCGGTGTCGGGTTTATGGGGCAGAGTGTCAAAATTCTCAGCCCCGAAAAACGGGTGTTGATGCCCAAAGTGGCGTGCTGTGCGATGGCGCGGATGATTGATAGCCTCTATTTCGATGAATCGATTTCCTATTTAGAAAAACATGGGATTAAAGCAGAAAACATTCTCCCCATTACCTACATAAACTCCAATGCCGATGTCAAAGCAAAAGTAGGCAAAATGGGGGGGATGGTGTGCACCAGTTCCAATGCCAAAATGATCATCGAAAAAGCGCTGGGAGAGGGGAAAAAGATCCTCTTCGTCCCCGATCGCTGTCTGGGGCAGAATATTGCCAACATGATGGGACTCAAATCGTGCGTCATCGGCGATGAGACGGATCCCAACGATGCGGACATTATCTGTTATAACGGTTTTTGTGCCGTTCATCAGCTCTTCAGCGTCGATGATATCGAGTTTTACCGCAACAAATATCCGGGGATACTGATCGCCGTACACCCGGAGTGTGATCCTGCCATCTGTGCAAAAGCCGATTTTGTCGGATCGACATCCCAGCTCATTAAATACATTACTGAACTTCCCGAAGATCAAAAAGTGGCCGTGGGAACGGAGTTTAATATGGTCAACCGTCTCCGCTCTAAAAATACCTATGTCCTCTCCTCGACGAAGCCTGAGTGTCCGACGATGAACGAGACAACGCTGGAAGATCTGTACTTGACCCTCAAATCGATCGAAGACGGCAATCCTATCAATGAGATTGAAGTGGATGAAGAGACTGCCTACTGGGCGAGAATCGCTTTGGAGAGGATGATGGCATTATGATAGAACAATTTATCCGTGATGTGTTGGCAGAGGATGTCGGACGTGGTGATCTGTATGCCAGAGTGAGTGCACCTGTTGCTGCGAGTGCCAAAATAATCGCCAAAAGCGACGGTGTATTTGCAGGAGAAGAGTATCTGCGTGTTTTGGCACATATAGAACAATTTGAAATAGTTTGGCATAAGCATGACGGCGAGCGATTTTCAAAAGGGGATGTTCTTTTGGATCTGCGTGGAGATTCACACACGCTCCTTCGGATAGAGAGGACCCTCCTTAATATCCTTTTACATGCCAGTTCCATCGCGACTTTGACGCGTCAGTATGTTGATCTGATCGCTCCGTATGGAACAAAACTTCTCGATACGCGAAAAACGCGTCCGATGCTCCGTAATTTTGAAAAGTATGCAACCCGTATCGGGGGAGCGACCAATCATCGTATGGGGCTGGATGATGCGCTAATGCTCAAAGATACCCATCTCAAAACGATTGATAATTTAGAACAGTTTATGGAGGAAGCACGAGCGAAAATCCCTTTTACTGCCAAAATCGAGATTGAAGCTGAGACAATAGAGATGGCAAAACGGGTAATGGCCGTGGGAGCGGACATCGTCATGTGTGATAATATGAGTCCAGAATCATTGCGTGAAGTTGTAGCGTACAAATGGGAACATTATCCTACCGTTTTGCTTGAAGCAAGCGGAAATATTTCACTCTCAACGATCGAAAATTACGCCAAAACTGGGGTGGATGCGATCAGTACGGGTTCTCTTATCCATCAGGCAAATTGGATCGATTTATCAATGAAAATGGATTAAGGGAGTAATTCATGGCCGATGATATGGAGAAAACCGAAGAACCTACGGCCAAGAAACTCGAAGATGCCAGAGAAGAGGGAAATGTTCCTAGAAGTCAGGATACATCGGCGGTTGTTGTTCTGGTCGTTGGGATCTTGGCGTTATGGATGATGTTTTCGTTTATTGCGGAGCGTCTTTTGAATCTTACTCGTTATTACTTCTCGTTGATGAATCATCCGCTGGAGCAAAATAACTTACTGGATATCGCTTTTGTAACCTTCAAAGAATTTTTAATCATGGCATTGCCTGTTACGATTATTATTGCCGTTGCGGGAGTCGCAGGGACGGTAGCTCAAATCGGGTTTAATTTTACGACCAAACCGCTGGCCCCCAATTTTTCGAAACTCGATCCGATAAGCGGATTGAAAAATCTCTTAAGTTTTCAAAAAGTAATGGAAGCACTCAAAATTACGTTTAAATCATTGACGGCTTTGGGAATCGGATTTTTATTTTTTTGGTCGTTTATCCAAGAACTTCCGACGGTTGCCCTGTTTGGTTTGTGGGCGCAGATGGAGTGGTTTACGGAAAAAGTGATTATTCTAGCCGCTGTCATGCTGGTGATATTGTTTGTATTCGCGGTCTTAGATTTGGTTATGACCCGTAAGCACTATTTTGATAAGCTCAAAATGTCAAAACAAGAGATTAAAGACGAGTATAAAAATATGGAAGGGGACCCCCATATTAAGGCAAAAATTCGTCAGATTCAAATGCAAGCGGCACGAAAGCGGATGATGTCAGCGGTTCCCAGCGCGGATGTCATTATTACCAATCCAACCCACTACGCAGTCGCGATTAAGTACGATGAAACGAAACATAATGCTCCCGTAGTCGTGGCAAAAGGGGTCGATAACATAGCGATCCAGATCAAAAAAATTGCGCGGGAGAATGGGGTCCATATCGTTCAAAACCCTCCGCTTGCCCGGACGTTGTATAAAGAGGTTGAGATTGATCATCCGATTCCGGATATGCTCTTTGCCGCGGTTGCGGAAGTATTGGCGTATGTCTATAAAATGGGTAAAAAGCGTAAGGGGTGATGATGCTTCATCGTTTATTGGATATTTTTGGAAACAAGAAAGCGATAGGGACTGTTTTTTTGGCTATTGTGGTTTTATTAGGAGCTGCTTTTTGGTATCTAAAACAAGAGGTCACTTCGCAAACACTTGAACGGCTCAGCGACCAGCTCTCCCTTTCGCTCGATAATCAGCTCGATGAGGAACGTGCCACAGCATTGCGCTATGCGTTGATACTATCCCAAAATAAGGCACTGGCCGATTCCGTGGAAGAAGACGATGAGGAGAAAGGATTTGATCTTCTGTCAGAGGGGATGAATGCCATACAAATTAATACAAACGTATTGATACGGTCGCAGATTATTACTTCCGATTACATTATTTTTGCACGCAGTTGGGATAATTCGTATGCGGGAATGCCGTTGGATTTTCACCGGCCTGATTTACTCTATTTCCAAAATCATAAAAAGCCCCGATCCGCGATTGAAGTAGGGCGTAAGGTTGGTATCAAAGCGACGGTTCCGATTTATTACCAACAGAATATGATTGGATTTGTGGAGGTAGTATCTTTCTTTGAATCGACGAAAGAATATTTTGACCGCTTGGGGATTGATCTTTATATTTTAATGGATGAGCGATTTTACGAAACGGCAGTTTTTATGCAGGGTAATCCTGCAATCGGTAAAAAGTATATTTTGGCCAATACTAAATATACGCAAAGCGATTTGAAATTGTTGGACGGGATCGATTTTGCTACGTTCAAACATACTCGAATCCTTTTTCATCAGGGAAAATATTTGTTTTATCAACCGATGAAAAACGGGGAGGGGGAGACGATTGGAGCGTTTGTTTTTGCCCTTACTAAGAAACAGATAAACAATTATGCCCGTTCGGATGAAGAGGGTATTTCATTTTTAATTCCTTTAAGCCGCAATCAGCTTTACGATATGATGGCCAAAGAATCATTGGGAAATGCCGTTTTTCAGACTACTTACGACAAAGAGCTTCTTTATCTGAAAGATGTTGTTCCGCCCGAAGACCGAGAGCTTTATTTGCAGGAAGCGAGAGAGAGGTTGAATGCCTATTCGAAAGAAGAATTAATCGGTATTATGTTGGATTATAAGGTATCCAAAGAGGTAAAAGGGGAGATTAAATGAAGGTGCTGCTGTTGGAAGACGAATACATGTTGCGCGTCAGCATTACGGAGTTTTTGGAAGATATCGGATTTGAAGTTCAGGGTTTTTCAAATGGTACGAGTGCATTTGATGCGATCTATGAAACGCAGTTCGATCTTTATTTGCTCGATGTCAATGTTCCGGGAATGAACGGTTTTGATCTGTTGAGAACGTTGCGAAAAGAGGGGAATAAAACGCCGGCTATTTTTCTGACCTCCATGGTCAATGTGAATGATCTGCAAGAGGGGTATAAATCGGGGTGTTGCGACTATATCCGTAAGCCCTTCGATTTGACCGAGCTGCAGCTGCGGATTATACATGCCCTTAAAGAGCATTATCATGGCGGAGAAAATCTCCTCGACTTCGGAGAGGGGCTCATCTATGACACCGAAAAATTCACCCTCAGCCATAACGATCATAACATCACTTTAAGTAAAACGGAAAAAGAGATATTCGGCGTGCTGCTCAAACATAAGAATCAGATCGTTTCGGTCGAAATGTTCCAAGATGAGATATGGGGAGAGTACGTCGATCCTGCAAATATACGGGTGCAGATCAACAATTTACGTAAAAAGATTCCCATGGAGATTATCCAAAATCGGCGCGGGTTAGGGTACATCATTGAACGATAGCCGCTACGCCCTAAAAAATGCTTTTTTGTATACGATGCTGGTTGCGGTGCTTTTGCTGGTACCGACGTACGTATACGTCGCTTATATGAAATACGTTCAAGAAGTCCAGCACGAATTTAAGCTCAAAGGGCAATCGCATCTGATTGTGCGTGCGATGGAAGATTTCGATCAGACAGAGAAAGTATCCTTCGAATATCCTCGTTTTCAAGCTTTGCAGGCGGGAGTATACGACG
>JAUXSZ010000032.1 GCA_030679635.1 Sulfuricurvum sp.
TTTTCCACGATATCCGTGTATTCTTGCCCGCCGTAATATCTTTTCCCGGGATACCCTTCGGCATATTTATTGGTAAAAACAGACCCCATGGCTTCCATTACCGCAGGAAGGGTAAAGTTTTCAGAGGCAATCATCTCTAAATGGTCGGTTTCACGCTCTAGCTCTTGTTCGCACAGGGTATAGATCTCGTTGTCATATTCTTTTAGGAAACTCATTCTTCTTCTCCGTTGTTTAGATGGTTGTGTTGTAAAGGTTTCATAGCCGGGAAAAGCAATACATCCCGAATCGAGTGTTGATTGGTGAGCATCATGACAAGGCGATCGATTCCGATTCCTTGACCTGCTGTTGGAGCCATACCATAGGAGAGAGCCGTAACAAAATCTTCGTCCATTTCGTGTGCTTCATCATCTCCAGAATCTTTGGCCGCCATTTGCCCCTGAAAACGCTCCAGCTGATCAACCGGATCATTGAGCTCACTGAATGCATTGGCGATTTCACGTCCGGCAATGAAGAGTTCAAATCGGTCGGTCAGTTCAGGACGCTCATCATTTCGACGTGCCAGTGGAGAAATTTCAACCGGATAGTGGGTGATAAATGTCGGATTAATCAGTTTTTCTTCGACGAATTCGTCAAAAAGTTCCCCTTGAAGCTGCCCTAGATTCATGGCAGGTTTCGTTTCAAGATTATGCGATTTCAAATAGTCCAATATGGCTTGTTTGTCATTCACAATATTTTCAGGCACTCCCCCGATTTGGGTGAGACTTTTTATCAGTTCGATTTCGGTAAATTGATCAAAATCTATTTCCAATTCCCCATACGGAAGGCGTTTTGGAAGATTGAGGTGATCGAACAGATAATCGAAATACTCTTTGGTTAATTCAATTAAATCTTTGTAGGTTTTGTAGGCCCAATAAAATTCGATAGAGGTAAATTCTGGATTATGGGTCGCATCCATCCCCTCATTTCGAAAATTACGGTTTATCTCAAAAACCGCTTCGAATCCGCCTACAATGAGACGTTTGAGGTAAAGCTCAGGAGCGATACGTAAAAAACGATCCACACCAAGAGCATTGTGGTGGGTCATAAAAGGCTTCGCATTGGCACCGCCGGCGATAGGATGCATCATAGGGGTTTCGACTTCTAAAAAGCCTTTGTCTTCAAAGAAACGGCGGGTAAGGCTCACCACTTTACTGCGTATATGAAACGTTTTACGTACTTCTGAATTCAGGATGAGATCGAGATAGCGCTGACGGTAACGCATCTCTTTGTCTTGTAGCCCGTGAAACTTTTCAGGCAGCGGA
>JAUXSZ010000034.1 GCA_030679635.1 Sulfuricurvum sp.
CATTTCAATCAATTTTGGAATCGCAATATTGCCAAATCTTGGTGATTGCAAGCCATTGCCGTTCCAAAACGGAAGTAAATAGTGGTTCATTCCTCCGATACCGAGTCTCTCGTCATACAAACATACTGCGACACAGGAACCTAAAACAGTAGAGATCGCGGAAGGAGCCTTATCCACATGAATCTGACCGACATGAATAAAAGTAGAACAACCATGAATCATTAGAGTTCAATCGCGTCATCAAACGATTCAAATAAAAATTCGTTTGAGCCGCACGCTTCCGAATCGGAAGAAGTTGTTTCCAGAGGCAATGTTACCGCAAAGGTCACCGATGAATCATCGGCGACATAATCCATACTTCCACCAAGCAGTTCACTCAAATCACGAACAATGCTCAATCCTAATCCCAATCCATGCCCTCCATCGGGTCCATGGGCAAAACGGGTAAATACTTGAGGTTTATACTCCACATCCGGCCCGTGTCCTTGATTTTTAATGGCAATGATTACTGCAGAACCATTTTCTCGAATATCCACATTAATGATCCCGCCAGCGATGCCGTAACAGCACCCATTTGCTAAAAGATTTTTTATAATAAGGTACAGTTTTTGAGGATCGGAAACAATCTTATGTTCCAACCGGTTTTCAATCTCAATACGAACATTTTTCGCTTTGATTGGATATTTCAATGCATTTATAGCTTCATTGACAACCTCGATAATATCCACTAATGCGTGAGAAAGATTGATTTCTCCGCTTTCAATCTCCGCAGCTGCAACGAGATTTTGGATACGAAAATCTAGTATCAATGCTTCTTCATACACCAGAGCAAAAATTCCTTCGCGTTTTTCATCCCCTTTTGGAGCCAAATGAGGGATCATTCCCAAAAGTGCTGTTATAGGATTATTCAATTCATTCGCTACTAATGACAAAAATTTTGATTTTGCTTTTTCGCTTTCGATGAGCTGTTTATTGAGATCCAGTATTTTACGGCTTAGAAATGCAATCTCTTCGCAGGAATCTTCACACTTTTTTTCTACATATAAAGGGGTGATATTCATGCCTGTCCTTCCATTTCCTTAATGATCATCATCTCTTCTTGCAAATAATTCAATAGTCTATCTATCCCTGTTGATTTTTCCATCAGCCGTCGATTCTCCCTGTAAAAACTTTTTCCATTTTTCTGCATCGCATCAATCTCTTGCGACGTCTGTTCAACTAATATTTTCAATTGAGAAAATATAACTTTGAATCTCACCGATTCATCATAGCTGGCTGCAGCTTCCATGAAACCATAAACTTGTATGTATCCCAGATACATCATTTGTTGTTCCAATTGATCGAGATGCTTTAGACTCTCTTGGATTTCGCCATCGAGCCGAAGTTGCGATGTTTTAGTTTTACCTGTATATTCTACAATTAATGCAATTAGGTCACAAATATTTCCATTCATTTCACTCGACTGCATTGCACCGTGATTGCACGATATTTCTTCAATGAAATAGGTAACCATCTCGATTTGAAGACGCATTGAGGCAATTACAAAAATAATGTCACTCAACGAATTGGATACATTATTAACAATCTCATGCATTTCATTAATAAGCGTATCGTTCTCTTTAGCATTGGTACGAATATCACGCGCCAAAATACCAAACGTTTCGCCGCCTGAAGCAATCTTATAGGACGATACCGAAGCGTTCAAAGACAAAAAGACGATATCACGGGCAAGATGACCTAAAATAAGCCCTTTCTCTTCAAACATAGATTTAATTTCCGTAAACATCGCTATTTTTTCAAACCACTGATCGTATTCATCCATCAGCTTTTTACTGAGAGTATGAACCGATTTTAAATTATCCAGTAATGGGGATGAAGGTTCTTCATCTTGTTCCCGATGACATATTCTGGAAATAAGTCCCTGACGCCCTTGAAGCTCTTGCAGAAACGCATCACTCATAAATTGATCATAATTTTCATACCCAGCATTGCTTAACAATGCTGGAAAAATATTACCGCTTGCTTCTGTTCCACCTTTATTTTCTGCCATCAGCAATTTAGAATAGAGTTCTTTAACGGCAGTAAAAATAGGGGTATTTGGCTTGATCCGAATAGAAACATAACGATCATTTAACGGGAAAACGACTGCAAGAACCCAATAATACCTTCCCTCTTTCGTCCGATTTTTGACATAGGCCACAATCGGTTTTCCTGCATTTAAATAATCCCATAACGTTTTAAAAACGATTTTTGGCATATCAGGGTGGCGAATAATGTTATGAAAGCTGCCAATGAGTTCTTGTTTTGTATAACCGCTTATCCGGACAAAAACCTCATTACCCGAAACTATTGTACTGTCTTTGCTTGTTATAGAAAAAAAAAGTTCGTTAATATCGAACTTGGCTTCTTGATCGATGGTTACGGCTTGTTCGATTGTCTGCATTATAAGACCTTATTAGATTCGTTGATAAATGGAAGAACCGAGCAGCTTGAATGTCTCACGATGCGTCGTTACTGATTCTGAGCTTCCCAAAAATAATGGGGAACCTTTAGGGAGAACTTTTCCAAAACGCTCAATCA
>JAUXSZ010000041.1 GCA_030679635.1 Sulfuricurvum sp.
ACTGTACAATCGCCGCTATTATGTAAAAATTATACAAGAGGAGATAAACCGTGTCAAACGGCACCATCTCAGCATGGCGTTAATGATGCTGGACGTCGATAACTTTAAACTTTACAATGATACTTACGGGCATCAGGAAGGTGACAAGGTTTTAAACGGAGTTGCAGATGTACTTAAGTCGTATACTTCCAGAAGCGGTGAGTATGCGTTTCGATTGGGTGGAGAGGAGTTCGGAGTCGTGGTTAGTGATATGAGTTGTGAGGGATATGTTGATTTGGCTAATCGCATTCGCAGCGGTATAGAAAAATTGGCTATTATCCATGAAAAAAATGATGCCTCTCCTTATGTGACGATCTCCATTGGAATCGCGGAGTATCGTTACGATGACAATATGACTTGCGAAGAACTCTACAAAGAGGCCGATATGCAACTCTATAGTGCCAAACGAAGGGGGCGCAATCAAGTAATGATAAGAGACAAAGCTGATTAAAAGATGAAGTAATGGAATAGCTTATGCATTTATTCTTCAAATCACCATTGGAGAAATATCATGGATCATCATGTTGTTGTTGAAAAACTATGTGCATGCGCAAAACGTAAACAAATGCCTCAGATTAAGACGTTGGATGACAAAGTAAACGCAATGCGAATAGCACGGGCGTGGGCGCAAGAGATGAACGAGAGCTTCTGCGGCCAGCACACATTTAATGCTGTTGAAGTTGATGAAAACTATGTCATCACGGTAGGTGAGGGGAGTTATTAAATCTCTCCATTGAATCTCTACCGATTGTCATAATCTTGATGAGCGAAAATAGTCCAAGGCATTTTTTGAACTCAATTTATGATCAACAATCGGTTTGTTATAATCGCTAAAAGGGTATTGTCGAAGTAACGCTTCATCGCCTAAGATTTTTGCAGGAACCTCGGACATTTCAGGAAGATATTCTTTAATATAAACTCCCTCTTTATCAAATTTTGCTGTTTGGGTATACGGATTGAAAATCCGAAAGTAAGGCTGCGGATCGACTCCGGTTCCTGCGCTCCATTGCCATGAGAGGAGATTGCTCGCCGCGTCATAATCCATCAAGTGTTGTGCAAAAAAAGCTTCTCCCCACTGCCAGGGCAACAATAGATTTTTGGTGAAAAACGAGGCACAAATCATTCGAACACGATTGTGCATCTCTCCGGTTGCTAACAGCTCTTTCACTCCGGCATCGACAATAGGGATTCCCGTGCGAGC
>JAUXSZ010000042.1 GCA_030679635.1 Sulfuricurvum sp.
GACGGAATAGACCTCTGCGTCATTTTCATCGATGGCGTGCCAGTCTACTTCTACGTCGTACCGTTTTTTGATCAGTTTAATCGCGCTGTCGATGACGTCCAGTGTTTTAAGCCCCAAGAAGTCGAATTTGATCAAATCGACGTCTTCAAGGTAGTTCAACGAATACTGGGTAATATAATTTTCTTCGCCGGAAGGTTTGTAAATCGGGGTTTTTTTCCACAACGGCTCGTTGGAGATAACGACTCCCGCCGCGTGCATCCCTGCATTGCGTTTTAGCCCTTCGAGCTTTTTACTAAACTCCCACACCCGCGCGGCCGCGGCATCGCTCTCGATGAGTTCCCGTATTTTCGGTTCTTTTTGGTAGGCACCCTCTTCGGTTTTCCCCCCCTTGGTTTTGCCGTTTAGGGTTATCCCCAGCTCATCTGGGATCAGTTTCGCCATCATATCGGCCTGAGAGAGGGGCATCTCCAGTACTCTGGCAACGTCGCGGATGACCCCTTTGGCAAGCAATGAACCAAAGGTGATGATCTGTGCAACCTGCTCTCGCCCGTATTTGCGTACGACGTAGTCGATGATCTCTCCGCGGCGTGCTTGCATGAAGTCCATATCGATATCGGGCATCGATACCCGTTCCGGATTCAAAAAACGCTCAAACAGCAAATCGTATTTCATCGGGTCAATGTCCGTAATCTCCAAACTGTACGCGACCAAGCTCCCCGCCGCCGATCCCCGCCCGGGACCAACAGCGATTCCCATCCGTTTCGCTTCACGGACGAAATCCCAAACGATGAGCATGTAGCCCGGAAACTTCATCTGATTGATGACGCCCATCTCAAATTCGAGCCGATCGCGGTACTCTTGGTAACGCTCCAGCGGGACATGCTTCAGTCTCTCTTCCAAGCCGATACGACAACGGTGGATAAAATACTCCGCATCATTATCCATCTCAAAACCCTCTGCGAGAGCGTACTCTTGGGTGAATTTAAAATTCGGAGGGGTAGGATTGCCCAGTTTGAGCTCGAGCTGGCACTTATCGACAATCTCCTGCGTATGATAGAGCGCTTCAGGGATGTCGGCAAAAAGCAACGCCATCTGTTCGGGCGATTTGACGTAAAACTCATGAACCGAGTGACGCATCCGCTTGGGATCGTCATAGAGTTTATTCATCCCGATACACATAAACGCTTCATGATACTGCGCGTCGCCCGGGAACGTATAGTGGGTATCGTTGGTTGCGACAAGCTTGATCCCAGCCTCTTGCGAAATACGGATCACCTGCTCATCGATAAAGAGCTGATCGGCGATGCCGTGACGCATGATTTCGAGATAAAAATCATCCCCGAAGATTGCTTTGTATTCTAAAGCAATCCGCTTCGCCTCATCGTACCCAAGAGCGCCGTTTTTGACGTTGCGCTCGCTGTAGGTATTGAGGTGCCAGTTGACTTCCCCCTGCAAACACGCCGAGGTGCAGATAATCCCCTCGCAGTTTTCCCTCAAAAGCTGTTTGTTAATACGGGGGAAATAGTAAAACCCGTTGATGTAGGCTTGGGAGGAGAGATACATCAGGTTCTTATACCCTATCTCATTTTTAGCGAATAAACAGACGTGAAAACGCTGTTTGATGCTCTTGTCCCCCAACTCTTCGCCGTTGTGTATGTACGCTTCCATCCCGATAATCGGTTTGATCCCTGCATCGCGCATCTGATGGTAAAAATCGATTGCTCCGAACATGTTCCCGTGATCGCTCATCGCCACCGATGTCATCCCCAGCTCTTTGACGCGCGCGGCCAATGCCGAAATCTTGTTGGCACCGTCGAGAAGAGAGTATTCGGTATGCAAATGGAGGTGCGTAAACGGAGGGATGCTCATGAAAAAACCTTGGGAAAATATGAAAAGATTATAGTATTTAGAGAGTAAAGGGGAGCTTTGCTACTGGCGCTTTGATAATAACTTATTGAGTCCATCCGCAAACTCTCTCACGGTTTTAGCTCCGATAGCGGCAGGTCCCCCCGTGATCTCTCCGGAATTTCGCAGCTCTTCCATAAGATTGCGCATCGCGAGGAGATGTTTGATGTTATTTTCGTCATAAATCGTCCCTCTAGGATCAAGAGCGACAGCTCCTATCGTCACGATCCGATCGGCTAGGGGGATATCGGCGGTAATGACCAAATCCATTGTTTCACACAGCTCGGCAATCCTGTGATCGGCTTCATCGGGTCCCTGTTCAACAACCTGCATCGAGACAAAGTGGACATTGGGGATAGAAATATTTTTATTGGCTACGAAGATGGTGGTGATTTTGCGCTTCAGTACAGCGCGCAGCAAGATCTCTTTGAGTGCGTTGGGAAACGCATCGGCATCGACAAGAATTTTCATTCTATAAAAGATCGATTCCGAAACGTTTTACAATCGTAGCAAAAATCACGAAACAGACGATGGTTATCACAACAGAAGCACCCATCGTTGGCCAAAAACCGATTCTCGGCAAAAGAAAAGGAAATGCCAAAAACATCGGCAACGTCGGTACGACATACCAAAAGGTGTACCAAGCATGGTTGGCTATTTTTTGGGTAGGCTGCTGCTCAACATAGAGCCAAATCAGCGTTAAAAAGGTGATCATCGGCAAAGCCGCGATCAGCCCGCCAAGCTTGTCACTGCGTTTAGCAAATTCAGAAACAAGGACGACAACCCCCGCTGTGAGCAAATACTTAACAATCAGCCAAGACATTAGCGCCCTCTTCGGTTGTCTTCGCGTCGACTTTCGTTGCTGCGTCCTTCACTTCTATGACTTCCGCCATCACGCTTTTGCCCTTGTGGTTTAGCACTTTGAGGACGTGATGAATTTCCACGTCCGCCACCGCCGCCTCGGCCTTGTTGAATCGGCATAGCCATAATGGATGGATCAGGCTCGAATCCAGCGATGATCTCACGGTCGAGTTTACGATTAATCAGTTTTTCGATCCCCTTAAGGTAATCAAACTCGTCTACACACACGAGGGATATTGCTTCTCCTTCATTACCCGCACGTCCTGTACGTCCGATACGGTGAACGTAGTCTTCAGCGATATTCGGTAGTTCAAGATTGACAACATGAGGAAGCTGATCGATGTCAAGACCGCGCGCAGCGATGTCGGTCGCAACGAGGATTTTGACCGATCCCGACTTAAAGTCACTCAATGCTTTGGTACGAGCCGCTTGGCTTTTGTTACCGTGAATCGCCGCCGCACTGACCCCTATTTTTTGAAGATAATCGGAGAGCTTGTTAGCTTGGTGTTTGGTACGGGTGAATACCAAAACCTGCTCCCATTTATTTTCTTTGACCAAATGACCAAACAGGGCACTTTTTTTGGCACAGTCTACCAAAATGACCTTTTGTGTGACGAGCTCGCTGGAGGTATTGCGGCGTGCCACTTCAACGATAGCCGGATTGCGTAAAATCGATTCGCATAGAGTCTTGATTTCATCCGAGTAGGTCGCTGAAAAGAGGAGATTTTGTCGTTTTTGAGGCAATATTGAAATAACACGGCGGATATCTTTGACAAATCCCATATCGAGCATCCGATCGGCTTCATCGAGAATCAAAATCTCCACGTGACGTAAATCGACGGTTCCTTGCGACATATGGTCAAGCAATCGACCCGGGGTTGCGATCAAAATATCAACACCGTTGCGCAAGGTCGTAATCTGAGGCTGAATACCGACACCGCCAAATACAACGGCACTTTTATACGGGAGATATTTACCGTACGTTTTCACACTTT
Organism: Sulfuricurvum sp.; assembly: GCA_030679635.1. Taxonomy (GTDB): domain Bacteria; phylum Campylobacterota; class Campylobacteria; order Campylobacterales; family Sulfurimonadaceae; genus Sulfuricurvum. Next base: position 3,762 of record JAUXSZ010000042.1, read on the forward strand.
CGCCCACTTGAGCAGCAAGCTCGCGTGTTGGTGTCAAAATAAGAACACGGATATGACGCGGCGCTTTGCTGTTGAACGGTTTACGAGTGAGTATCTCCAGCATAGGCAAGGTAAATCCTGCCGTTTTTCCCGTACCCGTTTGGGCACCTGCGAGCATATCGCGTCCCTCTAAAATGAACGGGATAGCTTGCGCTTGGACAGGAGATGGGGTTGTGTAGCCTTGATCAGTAATTGCCTTTAAAAGTGGCTCTGAAAGCTTTAGATCAGTAAATAACATTTATAAAATTCCTTTGGGTGGTTCAAGCAGACAAACAATGCAGGGTCAAGTGAAAACTAAATGTGCAGATATTGAGCGGCTCACGGATTTTCCGTTTTAATAGCGACATTATAGCGAAATTATTCGCTATTCCTCCCATATCGCATGAGAGACTCCCAATTTACCGATTTGGCAAAGAAACATGGCCCCTACCTCCTGCTGGTACAGGGGTATATAGCGGCTAACGTCTTTTAGCTGGGGATTCCTTGATACTCACCGAACAGGTCATCCCTGCAGAAAGAGCCATCCCTTTTGGCACCTTATCAATATGGATACGAACCGGAATCCGTTGTGCTAAACGAACCCATGTAAAGATAGGGTTGACGTTGGCTAATAGCCGTCCATCCGTCACATTGTCACGATCGGCAATACCTCTGGCTATACTTTCAACATGCCCTTTGACGGTGTATTTTGTTCCCAGCATCTTCATCTCTGCCTGATCACCGATATGGATCAAGGAGAGTTTATGCTCCTCAAAATAGCCATATACCCAGAATGAACCGCTGGTAATAATAGCCATCCGTTTTTCACCCGCTTGAACAAAATCACCTTTTCGCAACAAGAGGTTAGAGACCCAGCCATCGGTAGGAGCACGGACAGAGGAGCGCTCACAGTTGAGTTCTTCGGTCTCTACTTGTGTCATCGCTTCTTCGTAGCGGGCGTGGGCAATTTGAGCATTATATAGAGCATCTTCACGGTTTTCGGCCGATACAATCTCATCGTCAGCGGCGTTACGTCGGGCAGATTGGCGTTTCTTCATCTCATATTCGGCTTTGCGTGTCTGTGCAATGGCCTGCGCTTCATGCAAAGCGTGGTGAAAACGGACTTCATCAATTTGATAAAGGAGTTCTCCTTTTTTAACATACTGATTGTCAACAACGGCGACACGGCTTACCAGCCCTCCGACGTCCGGTGCAACCATGACAACATCAGCGCGAACACGGCCGTCCCGTGTCCATGCGCTGTTCATATAGTTGTCCCATAACATCAAACCTAAAAAGATCGCCAGAGAAACCACCAAAAAGGTGATGGCAAAACGTAAAAGTTTTGATAGTTTGCTGTTTTTATACATTTTAACTCCTTAGTGATAAATTAGTAAACACACAATCGTAAACAAACAGACGAATACCGCCGTTCGAAACAGCCCTGGATGCCAAACATGATTGTAGATGCCAGCATCCGACATCACACGGTCCAATAAAATTTGGACAACGGCGCTTATAACGAAAATAGGGAGCAGCGTCGGCATCTGTATCCCGAACAGGGTTATATCTAATGGCATGAATCCTCCGTGACCACCGGAAAGGTTTGTGAATTGAGCAAAACCGTACGTATGAGGGCCAATTCAACGATGAGTGTCTGTAAGCGCTTAAACTGAGCTTTCTCGCTTGGCATTTGCGTTAAACGCAACTCTTGTAGAGTGTTCTTTAATGTATTAAGAAGCTGCTCCCGCTGGGATAGTGACGGAGTTTCAAAATAATCTTTAATCGATTCTAAAGCAATATCGATACTTTTCGTGTGATAACGGAGATAAATCCGCTGAAGAGTGCGTCGGATTGTCAATATTGCCCGTCCGATCTCAAGGGTGGACAGAAGCCATTCAAATACGAGACGGCTGGAACGCATATTCAGTCTTCCCTGCGTCGAAAACTGCTGTACTAAATCACGTCCCGTACTTTCGAGGGCACTACGCTCTACATTCAACGCTCCCTTGCAAAGACTCACAATTTGGCGACGTAATATTTTCGCAACCCTCTGCTGTGTGAGCGAACAGGACCAGAAATTAACCAGTAGATAGGCAAGACCGCCAAAAAGTATGCCGATCAAAGCCGCCAAAGAACTCTCCAAAAACTTGGTCGGTTCGATTTTATAATAAGGATCAAGGGCGCATTGACTCATAAACATGAAAACAAACCCGAAGGAAAAAATGGCCAATTTCGGTTTTGTCGTCATCCATCCTATGAATGCTAACGTCGGAGAAAGGAGCAGACCGAGGGTTAAAAGATCGGATGTATACGCCGGTATCAGATAAAAATCGTAGAGCGCGGCGATAATGATCGCAACTACCGATCCTTTGAAAAAGTCTTTGACACCATCGAGCGGACTTGGCATTGTTCCCAGCAACAATCCGATGACAACCGCCATCGTGATGGTCAGTGTAGCGTAGGGCCATCCGGTTAGAATCCAAAATAGCATCGTCAAAAGCAACACACCGCTTCCGCGCAAGGCGGCGAGTCCTACTAGCACATTATCGGTATGGGTCGAAAACTGTACCACCCGACTGAGCTGGCGGGATGCATTCCCCGATATACGGTGTTTGAGCAAAGAGAGATATGTGGCGCAATGGTTGTGCAACTCATTTAAGAGGCGGGTGATCAGATACGCTGCCGATATATATTCATCTTCTTCCTCAGAGTGCGTTAATACATAAAGGCGCTTATGCTCTAATTCTAACTCGACTTGGATCGTCTTTTTTGCCTCTAAAAGTTCTCGAATAAGATTTTCTAAATCTTTCGGTGTCAAGAGTGTGTCGGGAAGTGTTGTTAATACGGATGCGATAGGATCATACAGACGCTCTAGCGCACACAGTACCTCACTGTTTTCACGATCTTTTATTGCCGCTATGATACTTTTAAGGGAGTGAAACGTCGTAGAGAGATTCATATAGTCGTGGTTAAGATGCTCATAGTGCTGTCGTTCTTTTTGGTCGGATCCGCTCTCAAAACTGCTGTTGATCCGTACCGCATTGAGTCCGACAACCCCGCTTGAAAAGCGTGTGACCGCAGGGTTGGTTTCATCAAATACGGCAAACACGGATTTCGGATCAGACAATGTTGAGAGTATGTTGAGAAATCGTTCCTGCTCACTCGAAATCAACGAATCCAAAAGACGGCGTGGGAAAAGTACATCGCTTACCACCGTTGCGCACATGATACCGATGATAACTTCTGAAAAACGCGAAACGGCAATATCAAAAACCTCCAAAGGTGTCTCAATGACGGGAAGTGCAACAATGCACAGCGTGTATCCGGCTAAAACAAACCCATAGAATTGAAAATTGCGATATTTGAATCCCGCCGCAGTGGTAAGACCGATCCAAAGGGCGAAAAAGGCAATAAACCACATCGGATCCTGCGCAAACATCCCCATGAGCAGAAGCGAAATACCCACTCCCGCGATTGTTCCCAAAACGCGGTAATAGCTTTTGGAAAATACCAGTCCGCTTTGCGGCTGCATTACAATAAATACGGTGAAAATAGCGGTTCGCGGGTCTGGCATGTTCAAGGTCATCGCAATCCACAGAGCTAATAAAGCGGCAATGGTTGCTTTAGCCATGTAAATGAGAATAGGAGCATCGATTGAGAGCCACTCAGACAGCGTACGCTGCCACGGAAATGTTTTAATAGAGGTAAGAATCACGTTAGCGGCTTGCATTACTATCCTCTTTATCGGTGTATCCGCCTCCTAATGCTTTGATCAAATCAATTTGTATCAATGATTTGGTTTCGTTCAACGATAGTGTTTCTATTTCCCCTTCTAATAAGCTCTTTTTGGCGGATAGGTAAGGGAGTTTATCGCTCAATCCTTGTAAAAGTTTTTTGTGCGTAATAGACACATTCGCTTTTTTAGCGTTCAACTCCTGATCGTGGAGTTGTTGTTGTTCCTCTAGCAGTTTGGATTGTTTGAGTAAAACAACGACCTCATTTGCTGCTTTAATAACGGCCTGATTGTAATCATATACCGAACTGTTGTAATCGCTTACACTGTTTTGCAGATTTGCCTTTCTCTCTCCCCAGTCCAGTAGTGGAAGGGATAAGGCTATTCCTGCGGATGGAGTGTAGGATGAGTGAGTGAAGAGTTTCACCCAGCTAAATGAGGTAAAGCCGATGAGTCCTGAGAGACTGATATTGGGATAAAATTGGGCTTTTGTTTGCTCAATCGTATGACTTTTACTCAGAGCCGTATATTTTGCGATGGCAACGTCGGGACGGTGGGCGAGAAGATTGAGCATAATTTCTTTTGGTAAAGGAACATTGAATCCATTGTTGATATGGGGAGCTTTTATAGTAGCTGCATAAGAGGGGAGGAAGCCTCCCAAAATGCAAATAGCCTCTTTTTTTCCCTCAATAGAGCGTATAAGTTCGGTCTTACGCTGCATGATTTTAGAAAGAGAGCTTTTTTTATCATTAATCGCAATGGCATCGATCAATCCCAGCCGATATTGCTTTTCGACGATTCTGAGCTCGTCGCGATTTGTTTGCTCCATTGCACTTAATACTGCTAGCTTATGCTCATCGTAATTCCATGAGAGGTAGGTTTCACAGATGGCGCTGGTTAATGCTACTTTGGAAGCTTCGATAGATGCTCGTTGTGCCAAAGCGCTGTTTTTAACCGCCAAAATATGCGAGCCACGCGCGTTCCAAAAGTCAAAATCGTAATCGAGTGTCAGTGCGGGTTGATACTGTGTATACGTACCTCCACCCAACGGCGGCGGAAAAATGTGGTTTTCACTGAAGCGTTCTCGAAGGACGCTTGCATTCGCAGAGAGATGGGGAAGATTACGCGATTGAACGGATTGTATGATACTGTTGGCTTGTGCGAATTTTGCTTCGATACTTTGAAGGGTAGGGGCTTTGGAAAGTGCTTCGTCGATGATTTTATCCAGCTGTGGATCGTTGTATCCTCTCCACCACTCACGTACGAGGTGAGCATTTTTATCATCAAATAGGTCGATGCTCTTTTCCAGATCGCTCGTTACGGCTGTTTCAGTGAGTGTAACAGCCTTGTTGATCTTGGGGACACATCCTGTTACCAGTAAAAGGGGCAAACAGATGGTTATCAGTATTTTAGGATACACAATGAATTCTTTTAGGGAGTATCATACATCAAAGCAATATTACTACATCCATCTGCTTCACCGCCATGGCAAGCTTGCGTGTAGAGTGAAACGGCTTTGTACTTATTTTGTACCACACCATCTCCTTTTTCATACAGTGTTCCAAGATGAAAACACCCTTTTGCATTGCCATTGTCACACACTTTTTCAAACTGTACAACCGCTTCTGAATACATTCTATTATCTACCGCCTTTATACCATCTTGATATGCATCAGCAAAACAAGAGGAAACTATTCCCATAGTCGTAAGGGATAATACAACTCTACATAATTTTATCATAATCTAATTCCTTCTTCTATTGCATTTAACTGCGAGATGTGGTGTTTTTGAGATTTTCGTAAATCAGTTGAAGCATGTTGGTAAGCTCCTCTTTTTGATCATTACTGACCCCTTTGAACGCTCTCTCAATAACATTGTCGCCCAAGGAGATGAGGACATTTTTGAGGTTTCTCCCCTGAGCCGTAATCTTGACGAGATAGGCTCTGCGGTCGTTTTCTTTGGGTTCGCGTTTGATAAGCCCTTTTAATTCCAGTTTATCCAGCATCAAGGTCATATTGGACTGCTCGAAGTAGGTATCCTGTGCCAGCTCTTTTTGGGTCAAACCGTCTTTTTCGCACAGTCGGATGAGTATGACCCGCTGGGCGTAAGAAATAGAATAGGGTTTTAGCTCTTTTTCCATTTCGTTTTTGAGAATGTTGCGTGTTTTCGCGATCAAAAAAGCGATCGACTTATCCGATTCGAAACTCATAAAACCCCTTTTATTAATAATGGCGGCATTCTAGAGCGAAAAGGCTTAAATAGTTATTATAATAACTATTATGTTTATAACATTATTTTTGGATCACAGATATTTCTGTTTGGACAGCCGTATTATGGGAAATTTAACTCAATCTCTCTGCCAATTCCCGCTTGTAACTTTCGATATCAAAGGCATCCATTCTCGCGACGCCACTGTTGAACGCCGCTTGGGCAACGCTACTAGAGACTTCCACAATCAGCCGTTTGTCAAACGGTTTTGGGATAATGTACTCTTTTCCAAACACGAGCTGTGTCCCGTATATCTCATTGAGATACTCAGGTACTTCGGCTTGCGCCAAAGCTGCCAGTGCCATAGATGCGGCTACTTTCATCTCCATGTTGATCGTTTTGGCGCGAACGTCCATCGCTCCGCGGAAAATAAACGGGAAACCCAGAACATTGTTCACCTGATTGGGGAAATCGCTCCTCCCCGTAGCAATGATCGCGTCAGGGCGGGCGGCTTTCACCTCTTCAGGAAAAAGTTCCGGGGTCGGATTGGCGAGGGTGAAGATGATAGGATTGGGAGCCATACGGATAATATTCTCGATACTGAAACTGCCCGGCTTTGAGAGACCGACAACAACATCCGCATGGTCAAAGAGCTCATCAACTGTCGTTCCATTAGGAGCCATAAACTCTTTTTTATACGCATTTAGATCACTTCTTCCCTCATGAATCACCCCTTTGGAATCGATCATAAAGATGTTTTTAATCCCCATAAACCGATAGAGACGCGCGCAGCTCAGTGCCGCCGCCCCTGCCCCAACAATCACCAGTTTTATCTCCTGCAGCACACGCTTTGTCAATAGACATCCATTGGTAATCGCCGCGAGGGAGATAACGGCCGTTCCATGCTGATCATCGTGCATGACGGGAATATCCAGCCGTTCAACCAGACGCCGTTCGATCTCAAAACACTCCGGCGCTTTGATGTCTTCGAGATTGATCCCTCCAAAGGTGCAGGCAATCGCCGCAACGGTGTCGCAAAAAAGGTCAATCTCCGCAGCATCAACCTCGATATCGTAGGCATCCAAATCGCTGAATTTTTTAAAGAGGATCGCTTTTCCCTCC
>JAUXSZ010000069.1 GCA_030679635.1 Sulfuricurvum sp.
AGTTACCGTTGATTTGACGAAAGTTCCCGTTGACTATCTCACCTTCTCCGCCCATAAATTCCACGGCCCAAAAGGGATCGGTGGCTTATATGTTAAAAAAGGATGTGAGCTACCAAACCTCCTCCATGGCGGTGAACAAATGGGAGGAAAACGTGCAGGCACACTCAATGTCGCCTACATCATCGGTATGGGTTTAGCCATGAAACAATCGGTCGGACATCTGGACAAAATGAACAGTGACGTTCGTGCACTTCGTGATCGTCTCGAAGATGCCATCGCTGGGATCCCGGACACGATTGTTGTCGGTGATCGTGCACGGCGCACTCCCAATACTATTCTTATCTCATTGCGCGGGATTGAAGGGGAATCGATGTTGTGGGACCTTAACCGCGCCGGTATCGCCGCTTCAACAGGAAGCGCCTGTGCCTCCGAATCACTCCAGGCCAATCCGGTCATGACAGCCATCGGAGAAGATCCAGAACTGGCACACACGGCGATCCGTCTTAGCCTCAGCCGATTTACGACTGTCGATGAGATCGATTACACAATTAAGGTGTTTACTAAAGCGGCAGAGCGTCTACGCGAAATATCATCCACGTATGCATATACGAACGAAGTGGGGTGATTTCTTCATGAATCGATGCTCAATACTGAGCATCGATTATAAAGGGATACTGCTTACAGATTTCAAGACTATTGAAAATGAATCTATTATCCAACTTCTTCTAGGTTTTCCGGTTCTTCTTGGACAATTTTTCCAATACCACGATCTTCATTTGGAATATCTTTACGGTATTTTTTTTCTCGAAATGCAGGAGATTTAGGGACACCGTTCTTCTCTGAAAGCTTGTATATTTCACCATTGAGAAAATGTGCATCAAACTCTTTAGTGTAGGGCATATCCCACGTGATGCATCCGATACTCGGACAAATCGCCGCACATTGAGGATCATCAAATACTCCGACGCACTCGATACACTTTTCAGGCGCAACGTAATACCGTTTGTTACCGGTAGGGTTATTTTCATCATCCACTATGGCATTGACGGGACATTGTTGTAAACATGCATCACAGGTGATGCAGGTATCATCGATAATTACTGACATGGTTGTGTTTCCTTATCTTTTGTAGTGTGAACAATACGAAGTAGCCACGGTGGCGGATTGCCCAGTAATAGCTCTTGGAGTTTCACGATCACCTCATCGATTCGATCATTTTCTCCCGAGCGCATCGGATAGATTTTCGAGGCCAATACCATCTTTGAAGCCGTCGGCCCTATTTGGGAGCAGTACATGATGTCTGCTTCTTTTACGGTGCCGATTTTATAGGCCAGTTTTTCGTGTTCATCTTCAATAGCATCCTGTGAACTGTCAAGGGTTTTTAAATACTCGGCACCAAGATCACTAACACGGTACAGTTCAAAACTTTTTGACCATCCAAAATGCTCATTAACATGAACCCCATCAGACGAAGCGAATGCGATAAGCATAATTGATCCTTTATACCGCTACTGCTTCTCTAGACTCACGCATAGCGATGGAGATATCATCTCTGAACGTTTGCGGAGAAACGGCAGGTGACAATAAGCCCCGTTTTTTACTTGAACCAATCACATAGTCGCTGCTGTTAACGTAGTAATCGTCATGTTCTGCGGTGTATGGCATATCCCACACAATACAGTCCTCTGTCGGACATGCTTCGGCACATGCGGGTGTCTGCGCATGACCGACACACTCGATACATTTTTCAGGTTTGACATACGTGTATTCCCAATCACCGCGCGGTGAATCACCTTCACTGGCAATTGCGCTTACAGGACACTCATCGATACAGGCATCGCAGTTGATGCATAGCTCAGTAATCATTACAGCCATTTTAATCTCCTTAGTTGACTTGATATAATTTGTCTTTGCATTTTTCATACGAGGTGGAATCCAAGACGGGGAGCAGTTTGATATCGACCGCTTTTAGTAACAGCGTTACTTCGCAACCTGCACACAGTTCCATCCGCTCAAAGGCATCGGTCGTAATGAGTGAATTCATCATCCCGCATGGCGTAACAACACTCACTTCGCTCAGAACCACACCCTTACGAAAATGTTGCAGTTCACCAGAGAGATGATTTTCGATTGAAACACTCCCTTCTTTTGCCCCTTTGCAGATAGAAATTGCCGCCTCTTGAATACGACATTCCACCTCATCGCCGATACGGAGCCATTTAGGTGTTTCGGTCTTGATAAGTTTAAATGCCTTGTCTTTTACCCGTATCGTTATGCAGCTAAAAAATTCATCACTTTTAATCGATTCAACCCGTGCCGTAAAAGCATTCATGACATTCTCCTACCACAGATAGATGACAATCTTTTTATCAATTTCTTTTTCGAACTGTTCCAAAATCATCCCCGCCGTCGAGGTGGGTCCCAGATGACATCCTGAACATGCCCCTAAATAACGGAGCCATATTTCCGGAGTATCCCCACTCACATAATTTACCAGTTCTACCCCTCCCCCGTCACTGGCGAGAATGGGTCCAAGATTTTCAGCAATCACCGATTCGACAACGCTTCGCTGATGAGCTTCATCCGTCATCCGAAATGCGACATTTATGTCAGACGCTTCATTTTTATTACTGACATAGGTCAGCAGGGAATGGGCCTGAGACTCTCCGGCATGCGCCGCTTTTATCATCCATTTCATCGATGTCAACACATCATCATTTCGGAGAAATATCCCCAATTTCAGCTGTGCGGCAGCTATATTGGCCTCTGCCGCTACGGTGTAATGACGAATCGACTCTGCCGCATTTGCCGCTACACCGATTCCGTTTTCATACATCCCTCCCAGATACAATGCTGCCGTTTCATGTCCCAAGGATGCCGCACGATCAAACAGTTCGTAAGCCTTATGTATATTTTTTACCATGCCGAACCCTTTGACGTACATCGTCCCCAGATTCACCATTGCATCAGAGTTGGACTCACTAAGAGATTCCCAAATTTCTTTTGCCCTCATAAAATTTTTCGCATCGTATGCCGCGATTGCTCGGTTCATCAATGACTCTGCTTCCATCACCACTCCCTATTTTCACTCTTATTAAAACAACCATTGCAATTGCTGTTCACAACCAAGAGAACAAAAAATGCATATGTGAAATTAATTTAACGTGAAAAGAACCAACATGGAATACATCATAACAGCCGAAATGGAAGAGATCCGCCATCTCATAGCACAGACTGCTGCCAAACGAAATACTCTCAAAATAGAGATGGAGAAGTGGTATGAGACCAAGACCCTACGATTTGATCGTACCAATGAACTCATCACCGTCGATTCAACTCTCTCAGAACTCGACAGTCATTACAAACGGTTGTGGGATTACCACAACACTAAGCCAAAAGTATCTCAAGGAGTAAATGATGAATGAAAACCTACGAAGTGAACTGATAAAGCAGGCCAAAGTGGCATTTGAACGTGCCTGTACTCTTAAAGATAATGAACGTATAGAAGTTTATCTCTACGACGGTGCCGTAAAAACATCCGATGTTTTAGGTGAAGATCAGAAAATGGTTTACAGCCCAAACCGTATTCTGTGCTATCAGGTGTGGGGACACGACTATCTAGAGGATGAGATTAGCGCATGGATTGATCATGCCCGAACTGAAATCACTCCAAAACCCCTCGAAGAGAGTATTATAGAGACGCTCAATGCTCTTGCTAAATCCAAAGGTGTCAGTAAGGACGAGATCAGCTCTCATGAAGTCTTTGCAAACTTACGGATGGAACAAATTGAGCAGATTGAATATGCCGTCATCGA
>JAUXSZ010000045.1 GCA_030679635.1 Sulfuricurvum sp.
CGTCGGTGAAGTGCCTAAACTATGTGCGTTATTAATAGCTAGATTGCCAGCAATCACTGTTGAGACAGCCACTGCCTCTGAGAAGGATAAGGTAATTAAATCCCCTTCGCCATACCCTGTAGCACCCCCCATATCACTGCCGGAGATCGGAGAAGCATGAGCAGCCGGTGCCACGATATCGCGCACCAGCGTCGGGTTGCTTACAGAACTAGTTGCCGTATTACCCGCTAAATCGGTTACGGTTACCGTTACTACGCCGCCTGCCGAAATCGCAGCTTGCAGTTCCGCTGTTGTCGGGGTGCTATCCGAGGTGGTGAAGGTCACGGTAGTATCGCCAACCAAAATTGAAGCGTCTGTTGCAACGGTTGTACCGCCAACTTGTAATACCGCACTTCCGCCGGTGGCTTGGCCTGCCGTGATCGTGGCTTGTGCCGTCAGATGGGTGTTCGTTGCGTTGATAGTGTTCGCCACTACCGTCCCGCCAACCGAGGTTACAGCAACACCTGTTGGGGCCGTAGGCGCTGTCGTGTCGAGCACATAGGCCTGCGTAGCCACGGTGCCATCGTTACCGGCCGCGTCGGTCACTTTTATCTTAATTGAGCTACTGCCCGATAGGGTTGCCCCATCCCAAGTGATTGCGGTTCCCGCTGCCTTCGCAGTAATATTCGTCCATGTCGAGCCGCCGTCCACTGAGCCGTTTAGCACTTCACCCGCTACCAAAGCCGTACTCAGCGTACCCGTAATCGTCTGTGCTGCCGTCAGTGTCGTGAAATCCGTGGCGCTACCCGTATCGGCAGAAATATCGATTGAACCCACCGTCGTTGTCGAAGCCGTCGTATCAATCGTCACCGTTGTCGCTGCGGTGCTGATGGTTCCCGTGTTTCCGGCGGCATCTACCAGCTGCACCTTCAGTGCATGAGCGCCCGTGGACAAGGTAGATACCGTAATGTCCTTGGTTGTGCCGTTCCATGCACCCGCCGTCACGTCGCCGCTCAATACCGTATAACTTCCCACCACGGCGTTAGCGTTGCTGGTATCAACGATCCTGATGATGTCACCTGCCGTCATCAAAACCCCATTGAGAGTACTGACCCTTATTGCCGGGGTTGCATCGCTGGTTATGTCGTCCGATGTACTCGTACCGGTATCGCTGGCCGTGTCAAGATCCAGCGTGATCGCCGCCAAACTTGCCGGGGCTGTATTGTCCACTGCAAAGACGGCATTGGCAGGGGTTGTACTAATGACGTTGCCTGACGCATCTGCCGCCGCCCCAATACTAACGGTAGCTATCGCAATATTACCAACGGGAACATTCAAATCATACGTATAAATCGTAGTACTTACTTTTGTCATCGCTGTTGCACTCAGTATGCTATTGTTAATGGCAATCGTTGCACCGGTTCCATCTGCGATGGCTTCGCTAAAGGTTGCTTTGATTTTTAACGTATCGGCATCTTTGGCAGACAGCGTTGTCGTGTAGGTTGCCCCCCCATCTACCGAATAGGTTAATATAACCGTCGGAGCGGTCGTATCAGGGGTGGGGGCAGGGGTAGACGCCGGAGGAGTCACCACCGGAATCACAATACTCGCATCAAAACTCCCGATCGTAGCATTGGAGAAAAGGGTATCCGCCGCCGCACCCGTATAGGTACTGGTGATGGTCGCCATATTGGTCGTCCCCGCAGCAAGCGCCGCACTAAGAGAATCCTGCACTACCTCTTGTATCTTCCCTATTTGCCCTAATGCGGCAGTAAGCGTAGACGCCGTAGCGCCGCTGACTTGCGTATCTATTTTGGTATTGTTATCGGCCAGTACATTGGCGACGCTTTGCGCGTTTGTGTTCATGGATGCCATGATGGTGCTGCTCGAAGCTGTACTGGCTACGCCTGTTAATACCGTGTTGATGAAGGAAGCGCTAGATAGGTTGACTACCGTACCTGCAGCGGCTGCGGTCGTAAACTGTGCCGCTATCGTACCGGCCGCGCTTGACATCACCGCTGCCAACTTCGTAGCGTCCATGGTTTCACCCGCACCTGTCAGAGCGGATACCGCATTTGAAAGGATATTGTTCACCTGTACATTGGCTGCTTGTAGCTTTAGAGCTACCGATTTTTCCGCATCTGTCGCCGTAGCAGAACCTATGACACTGAGAGGATTTACCGTAGAGAGATTGATATTACTGGTGATGCCAAGAGCGGCTTTAATCGCCGTTTGCGCTACCTCTATGCTCGCACCGTCTGCCATTTTCTGGGCGACAAGGGTGCTCACCGGAGAGATAATAGTCGACCCCATAGAGGAGGTAAATACCGCCTTGTTGGCTGCATTGGTGGTCATATCGATACCGCCCGTAGATACCAGTTGACCAATACCGCCCGCTAATGAATAGCCGCCGGTAGTATTGGTCGTCGTACTCGCTTCTCCCGTATCAAGCTTGCCGTTAAAATTGCTATCTAAGAATACGGTAGCACCGTTGATGTAGCCGTCCATAACGGTACCGTTAAGGGGTGTTGTCCCGTCGATCATCCCTATTGCCGTATTTACACTTGCAGAATCCGACGTAACGATTTTCACGATGTTCACCGCTTGCAGACCATCGTTATTGCCGCTCTGAGCAAAATGAACACCAACGGCTGCTTTATTGGCTAAATACTGAGTATCCGGTCCTGTGGCGCTTGGCACTTTAGTCGCATCGATGATGTTTTGAATACAGTTTTCTCTCGAAAGACTCCCGTTCGTAACTGCCTCAGACCAGAATGCTTTCCCGGATGCATCTGAAGCTCTCCCAAGAACATTGATATAAATTTGCTCCACAAAATCCGATACAGAAAGAGTAGCGGGGTATTTCAATGCGGTTTCAGCTTGTGTGCTCCACCAATCGCTCTTCATTTGATCTAACGTCAGTCGTCCTGAATCCAGTGCTGATAGCCAGAACTGAAATCCTGCTGCATCGGGTGCACGATTAAAAAATGCAGTATATAGCTCTGCTACTTGTGTTTGTAATGCTGCTGATGCCATTTTAAGCTCCTATTACCATTATTTTTGATGCTTAACAATATGCTATTAAGTTAAGTTAATTTTATTGTACTACTAATTTAAATAAACAGTAGTAAATTCTAAGAAATTGCAGTCATTTTATTTTTAAATCGTATTATCGGATAGAAAGCCATTTTTTCGTTACAATGTCCCTCACTAAAAACCCTTGAAGGACTATCATGTTTATCCGATTACCGCTCATTCTATTAAGCGCCTCCGTTCTCTCGATTGCGGCAACCCTCGCTACCGTCAACGGTCAGCCGATCACAACGGCAGATGCCAATACTTTTATGACGAAAGCTATTCCGGGGATGAGTTTTGACAAGCTTGATCCGAAGATGAAACGCCAAGTCGTTGATCAGCTCGTAAACCAGTACCTCATCAAAGCGCAGGTACAAAAAAGCGGTATCCAAAATACCCCTCAGTTTAAAATCGCCTATGCGGCTTTGCGGGATGATCTGGCGGTCGATATGTGGATGAAGCAGCAAATGGGAAAGATTACGGTCTCTGATGGTGAAACCAAAGCATTTTACGATGCGAATAAAGATAAAATGAAACAAAACGGGAAGCAAGTCCCTTATGAAAAAGCCAAATTTGAGATCACTCAGTTCATCAAAATGGAAAAATTCAAAGCAACGATGACCAAAACGACCGAAGCGCTTCGTGCGGCTGCTAAAGTCGAAGTAAAGCTCTAATCCTTACGCGCGTCCGTATTCGTCTTTGAATCGGACGATGTCATCTTCTTCCAAATAGGTTCCCGATTGTACTTCGATGACTTCAAGCGGTATTTTTCCGGGATTTTGGAGGGAATGTTTCATCCCAAGGGGGATATGGATCGACTTGTTTTCACTCAAAACATAGGTTTCATCCCCTAAAAAGACACTGGCTGTCCCTTGAACGACAATCCAGTGTTCTGCTCGATGATAATGCATTTGAAACGAAAGTTTTTCTCCCGGTTTCACCACAATCCGTTTCACTTGAAATCGATCCGATTTGTCCAATGTCGTATAAAAGCCCCAAGGGCGATGGACTTCCTGATGCTTTTCGACAATGTCGATATCGCATATTTTCAAAGCCGTTACCAGTTCTTTGACCTGCTGTGACTGCGATTTATCCGCGACCAGTACGGCATCGTCCGTAACCACGACAATCAGCCCCTCAACGCCGGTGACCGCAACGCGCTTGGAGGAGCTGCGTATATAGGAATTATGGGTATTGAGTGCCAAGACATTGCCGATCAACACATTTCCCGATTCGTCGTGCTTGGAAATGTTCCACAGAGCTTCCCACGAT
>JAUXSZ010000046.1 GCA_030679635.1 Sulfuricurvum sp.
TTCGACAAAAACGCTACGATGATTGAGGGGACGATGGCTCTGGGCTTTGGTTTCAGTGAAATCGGTACCCTCACCCCAAAACCTCAAGAGGGAAATCCCCGTCCGAGACTTTGGCGTCACATCGAAGAAGAAAGCTTGCAAAACGCGATGGGATTCAATAATGACGGTTTGTTTCGTATCTCTCATCGTCTGAAAAACAGTTATCCGTTCAGCACCCCTATCGGTGTGAATATCGGGAAAAACAAGCTCACTTCCGAAGAGAATGCTCTCAAAGATTACACAACGCTCATCAAAGCGCTTCATCCTTATGCCGATTACATGGTTATCAATATCTCCTCTCCAAACACGCCGGGACTGCGTGATTTGCAAAACGAAGAGTTTATTGCTCAGCTCTTCCGTGAAGCCAAAACGCTCACGTCCAAGCCGATTCTCCTTAAAATTTCTCCCGACATGAACGAAGATCAAGCCGTAGCCCTCTGCATACACGCCGTTCAAAGCGGTGCGGATGGAATCATCGCTACGAATACCACGGTTGATTATTCACTCCTCACCGATCCCGAAGACATTGGCGGAATCAGCGGCGAAGTATTGCGCGAACGAAGTTTTTATCTTTTTGATGCCATTGCACGCGAACTTTTCGGTAAAACTACCCTCATCAGTGTCGGTGGCATTTCTACTCCCGAGGAAGCGTACCGCCGGATCCGTGCCGGAGCGTCACTCGTTCAGCTTTACAGTTCCCTTATTTTCAAAGGTCCCGAAGTAGTCGAAGAGATCAACAGCGGTCTCATCCATCTGCTGGCGCAAGACGGCTACAGTTCGATCACGGAAGCTATCGGCGCCGATCGCCAATGAAATCTCTCACGGTATTATTTTTAACGCTAGGAACTTTAATGGCCACCTCTTTGCCTCATTACGAAACCAAAACGCTTACCAACGGATTGCAAGTTGTTGCCATCCCGATGGACAACCATTCAAATGTTATTTCTACCGATATTTTCTACAAAGTAGGAAGCCGCAATGAAGTGATGGGAAAAAGCGGTATTGCCCACATGCTCGAACATATGAATTTCAAATCGACCAAAAACCTCAAAGCGGGCGAGTTTGATGAAGAGGTCAAAAGTATCGGCGGACTCAACAACGCCTCTACGGGATTTGACCACACCCACTACTACATCAAATCAAGCAGTGAAAATGTTGGTAAATCCCTCAATCTTTTTGCCGAATTGATGCAAAACCTTAATCTCAAAGACGAAGAGTTTCAGCCGGAACGCAATGTCGTCGCCGAAGAGCGCCGCTGGAGAACCGATAACAATCCGATGGGATACCTCTATTTTCGCCTCTTCAACAGCGCCTATGTCTATCACTCCTATCATTGGACCCCAATCGGGTTTATGAATGACATACAGACATGGTCACTAGACGATATCCAAAAATTTCACAAGACCTATTATCAGCCAAAAAATGCGATTTTAGTCGTAACGGGCGACATTAAACCCGAAACCGTATTTGCAGAAGCCCAAAAACACTTCGAGAGCGTTCCCAACAGTGTCGATATTCCCGCCATAAAAATCGTTGAGCCTGAACAAGACGGGGCACGGCGTGTTATTGTTCACAAAGAGAGCGAAGTCGAGATGCTCGCCATCTCATTTCCTATTCCGAATTTTCAACATGCCGATCAGCCGAAACTCTCCGCTATCAGCGAACTGCTAAGCTCCGGTAAAAGCTCACGCCTCTACCGCAAGCTCGTCGATGAGAAACGGCTGGTTAACCAAATTCATGCCTACAATATGGAGACAATCGATCCGGGAGTCTTTTTATTTTTAGCCATTGCCAATAATGGTGTCACGGCTGAAACCATCGAAAAAGAGCTCTGGAAAGAGATCAAAGCCCTTCAAGCAAAACCGGTTAAAAAAGCGGAGCTGGACAAAATAAAAATCAATACGCGTGCCGATTTCATCTACTCGCTGGAAAGCTCCACCTCGGTTGCTGAACTCTTTGGAAGCTATCTTGCGCGAGGCGATATTACACCGCTGGAACGCTATGAATCTTCCATCAACGCCCTGACTCCAACCGATATTCAAGAGACAGCCAAACGCTATTTCAATGTCGACAAATCCACCACCATCATCTTGCGTAAAGGTCAGAAATGAATCTAGTAACAGGCTCAACAACCGCCTTGATAACTCCTTTCAAAAATGGAAAATTGGATGAGCAAAAATACGCTGATTTGATTAAAAGACAGATACAACACGGGATCAATGCCGTTTGTCCGGTCGGAACTACCGGAGAGAGTGCAACGCTCAGTTATGATGAAGACCGGATATGCATGGAAATCGCGGTAGCTGTGTGCAAAGGGACCAATACTAAGGTTCTCGCAGGTGCGGGAAGCAACTCAACATCCGAAGCGATAGAAGCCGCCAAAACGGCCCAAAAATGCGGTGTAGATGCCATCTTTTCCGTT
>JAUXSZ010000049.1 GCA_030679635.1 Sulfuricurvum sp.
TTAACCCTCGTATCGACATCATCGTGGACAAAGAGGCAAAAACCCTCACCATAGCTGATAGCGGTATCGGGATGAACGAAGTCGATCTCGTCGAAAATCTCGGAACCATCGCAAAATCGGGAACCAAAGCATTTTTATCACAGCTCTCAGGCGATCAGAAAAAAGATTCCAACCTTATCGGCCAGTTCGGTGTCGGTTTCTACGCCGCATTTATGGTAGCGGATAAAGTCGAAGTGATCAGCCGCAAAGCGGGTGAAGAGAGCGCGTACAAGTGGAGCTCAATGGCCGGTAGTGAGTATGATCTCGAACCTGCAACGCGTGATACATACGGTACAACCATCATCATGCACCTAAAAGACGATGAGGACGAGTTTCTAGAGGCTCACCGTATCGAGTCCATCATCAAAAAATACAGCAACCATATCCCTTTCCCAATCTTCATGGACAAAGAGGAATACGTAGCACCGGCAGAGGGTGAAGAAAAAGGGTCTAACGTAACGAATAATGTCCAGATCAACAAAGCAAACGCTCTGTGGACGATCAGCAAGTCTGATATTAGCGAAGATGAATACAAAGATTTCTACTCCAGCATCGCACACGATTCGGGTGAACCGTTGATGTGGATGCACAACAAAGCGGAGGGGTCATTAGAGTACACTACCCTCTTCTACGTCCCTGCCAAAGCGCCGATGGACCTGTACCGCGTTGATTACCAAAGCGGTATCAAACTTTACATCAACCGTGTCTTTATCACCGACGATGAGAAAGAGCTTATGCCAACCTACCTCCGTTTCTTGCGCGGTGTGATCGACTCTGCCGACCTACCGTTGAACGTCAGCCGTGAGATTTTGCAAAGCAATAAAGTGATGTCCAAGATCAAAAATGCATCGGTCAAAAAAGTACTGGGCGAGCTTTCAAAAGTAGCTGAAAACGACACCGTAAAATACGACGCCTTCTACAAAGAGTTCGGCAACGTCCTCAAAGAGGGTCTTTACAGCGACATGGGCAACCGTGAGAAAATCATGGAGCTTCTCAAACTCAACACCCTAAACTCTGCAGAGCCTGTCATGTTCAGCAAGTTCGTTGAGGGTGCAGACGCAGAGAAAAAAGAGATCTATTACATCACAGCCAAAATGAGCCTGCAAATGCTCAAAAACTCTCCGTCACTAGAGCGTTTCAAAGCAAAAGGGATTGATGTTCTTGTATTGAATGAAGAGATCGACACCATCGTCTTCCCAATGGTAAGCGAGTACAAAGAGTACAAGCTTATCAACGTCACCGATGCAAAACTCGAAGAGAGCGAAGAAGAGAAAAAAGAGCACGAAGAGACAGCAAAAACTCTCGAGTCCTTTATCACTCAGCTCAAAAGCTCATTGGGTGACAATGTATCCAAAGTTGAGACTACCTTTGACCTCACAGACTCAGCGGTTTGTATCAAAGTGGACAAAGAAGATTCTGGCTACATGATGGCTCAAATGATGAAAC
>JAUXSZ010000071.1 GCA_030679635.1 Sulfuricurvum sp.
TTTAACTATGATAAAATAAATATTAATCCGATAGAAAGCAAAGGGCTTACATGAAAAAAATGACCCTCATTAAAATTTTCTTTATCCTGATAGGAATTTATGGACTTTTTGGATTTGTAGGTGTCCCTTATGCCCTCAAAAATATCGCCCCTGAAAAAGTTTCCGACGCAACGCTGGGGGGAACTTTTTCCGTTGGATCAGCCTCTTTTAACCCTTTTAGCTTTTACCTTCAGCTTCATGACGTTGCGTTCAAGAGCCCTAAAAAGGGTGATTTTGTCCACGTCAACTATTGTGCCATCAATATTAATCCACTGGAGTACCTCTGGAAATCAGAATGGGTGATTGATGAGATTCTCATCGTAAAGCCTTTGATAACCATTCATAAAGATGCCGCGGGGGAGATGAATTTTGGGTGGCTGACCTCTCTTGGAGGGGATGAGAACCAATCGGCAGAGGTCTCCAAGCCTTTGGCCCTGTTGATGAATACTTTTACCATCAAAGAGGGAAAAATTGATTATAGCGATGAGAGCGAGGGGAAAAACTATCGTCAGAGTATTCATTCCATCGGATTTCATCTGGAAAATATCAACCTGCGCGACGTTTCCAATAGCAATGGAATAATGCGCGTGTATGCCTCTATCAATGAGAGAGGATTTGTAGACCTTCGGGGGAAAATTGAAGGATTAAAACCGTTTGCTCTCAAAGGGAGCGTGGCCTTTAATTCGGGAAAACTTTATACACCGTGGCGCTATTTTAAAGAAAAACT
This sequence comes from Sulfuricurvum sp., assembly GCA_030679635.1. Lineage (GTDB taxonomy): Bacteria > Campylobacterota > Campylobacteria > Campylobacterales > Sulfurimonadaceae > Sulfuricurvum. The sequence goes on from JAUXSZ010000071.1 coordinate 767, forward strand.
GCCCATTGAGGTTGCAGACGGTACGGCAGGATTTGGATTTAATTATGCATTGAGTACGGCAGACATCAATGCCACCAAGCTATCGCAGGTGCATGTGGAACTGAAGGGGCTTCGATTTCTCCGAAAAGCGCAGCAGACAAAATTACTGGATGCAGGGAGTGTGAAAATTACGGAGGGGACTGTTTGGCCTATGCGCAAAGTGTTTGAAGCAAACGGCGTGAAACTCAATGGTCTTTCGATGGATGTTTCACGATCACGCGAGGGGGTAATCGACTGGATCGATTACATCGACCAAATTAAAAAAGCGTTCCCCGAAGATGAAAATGAGACAAAAATTCCATGGCAGCTCGCCGTACGCGATGTTGCGCTTGAAAATATGGAGGTGAGGTGGAGTGATACGGCTCCAAGGGAGCCGTATAGCGCTACGCTGAGCGGAATCAATCTCTATTCTCACAATCTGAGCAGTGATCCGAAAAAGCTTCTGAATGCTACGCTGAGCAGCGGAAGTTTTCAGTTGCAACGTTTGGGTGATTTGAAAGTGATAACAGGGTTTGGGCGTATGGAGATGAAGGGGATTATGCTGCACCTGGACGCAAAGCGTGCAGAGATTGAGAGTCTGGCGGTAGAAGGGGGAGATATTTCGCTGAAACGGCTAAAAAACGGCACGATTGACCTGAAACGACTCCTGTATGTACAGAATCAAAAAGCCGAAAGGGCCCAGAATACACCGTGGTCGTACGGGGTTGGGGAAATAGCCCTTAATAATATGAGGGAGAATTTCACCGATGAGGTCCCGCTCCGGAGGGTTCATGCTGATGTGGATGAACTTGGGATAAAAGTGAAGGGCTTTTCAAGCGACCCCAGAGGGATGATGAACATTGAGGGGTCAGGGAAAATCAATAAAAAAGCGACCATAAAGATTCACTCGCAGCTCGTACGTGAAACCCTTCACAGCAAAGGGGAGTTTGAACTTAACGGTTTCCCCTTGCCGCTTATTGATCCATACCTAGAGGCCAGTAGCTATGCCCAGCTTCGCCGGGGTGATTTGAGCATTAACGGAAGGTATTCCTATACCCCGGAAAAAAGTGCCGTACAAGGAAAGCTTGCATTGAGCGATTGGGTAGTGGAGGATCGGCGTGATCATTCGGTGTTGTTGGGATGGAACCGTATCGGTGTGACACCGTTTGCGTATGCGTATCCCGATAATCGGCTTAAAATCACTCAGCTTGGAGTGGATGGACTCTATACGAATGTCCTGATCGATCGCAACAAGGTATTAAATTTTTCGACGCTGAGCAAGGCTAAAAAGGGGGAAGCAAAGAGGGGCAAACCGGATGGACATCCCTTTGGGATAGATGTGGTGAAATTGGCAGTGGTGAACAGCAGCGCTACGTTCAGCGATCTTTCGTTGCCTTTACCTTTTAAAACCTATATCCATGACCTGAATGGCCAAGTCTTGGGGATATCGACGACCAAGGATGTGACGACATTTGTCCGGTTAAAAGGGGGCGTAGACCAGTATGGATTAGCAAAAATCGACGGCTCGCTCAACACCAAAGCCCCTAAATCTTTCACCGATATACAGGTGGTCTTTGAAAATCTCGAATTGAAACACTACACTCCCTACTCTCTCCAGTTTTTAGGGTATAAAATCGCAAATGGGAAACTGTTTCTAAATCTGGGTTACAAGATCAATGGCGGAAAGTTGGATGGAAAAAACCAAGTAGTGATCAAACAGATTGAACTGGGTGAAGAGAAAGCGGGGGGATCGCCATGGCCGATGCGTTTGGTCGTGGCACTTTTGGAGGACGGAGAGGGAATTATCGATGTCGATCTGCCGATTCAAGGGGATGTTAACCGTCCTGATTTTAAATACGGTAAAGTCGTATGGCAGGTAATTGGTAATTTGCTTACCAAAGCGGTTACCTCTCCGTTCAAACTTTTGGGATCACTCCTTGGACTGGAAGCAGAGGATGAGTCGCTCTCGAGTGTCTCTTTTGAACCGGGTGAAGATACCCTAACCCCTCCACAGAGTGAAGATACCCTAACCCCTCCACAGATTGAGCAATTGGATAAATTGGCTGCAGTGCTGGTAAAACGTCCTAAATTGAGTATTCAAGTGCACGGCAGCTGGGATGGACAAGAGGATGATCGGGCTCTTAGACTTCAGAAACTGGTTCACGTCGTCCTTGGGGAGGAGTCGGAAGCCATCAGTCACTCTGCGGATGCAATGAGTTTGGAGATGCTTGAGAAAACGGCTAAAAAGTTATTGAAGAGATCCGAGGTCAAGGAGTTGCGAAATACCATGGAAGAACACTATACGCAAGAAGCAGACTTCGTTGGTCATTACACCGATGCGTTGATCGAAAAACTCATAGTTTTTCAGGTGATAACCCCCTCAGAGCTGAACGGACTTGCTTCCAGACGCAGTCAAAAAATTATTGCCTATCTGCATAAAAATCCTGTATTGGCTAATCGTGTTACTGCGGGTGAAAATGAAAAAGCTGATATGAAGGCTAAATCGGGAGTTCCTTCCCGTTTGGAAGTTTCCGTGAAGTGAGCCCTTAGAGAATTCTCTTTATAATGCAATTTTAATTTACAGAAAAGGAAAATAATATGCCATTTTCACCTCAAAAACGCTCAGGAACGCTTAACGGTATCTTGTTTGTCGCTATTTTTGCCGCTGCTGCGACGATGATCGCCGATTTGGCTGTCGTCAAAAATCTCGGAATTTCACCTCTGGTGGTGGGGATTGTACTGGGTATTTTTTACGCCAATACGCTGCATAACAAATTTCCTTCAGCATGGGAGGGCGGTATCACCTTTTCGGGTAAAAAGATATTGCGTTTTGCCATTGTTTTTTACGGATTTCGTATCACGTTTCAGCAGATTGCTGAGGTTGGGATGCAGGGGTTTATGGTCTCGCTTCTCGTCCTCTCTTCCACGATGATACTCGGGATTTGGCTGGGGATCAAGGTTTTTAAAATGGACAAAGACACCTCCATTCTGACCGCTTCGGGTGCATCGGTGTGTGGTGCTGCTGCTGTTTTAGCAACGGAACCGGTACTTAAAGCAGAAGAACATAAAACCGCTATAGCCGTTTCGATGGTAGTCCTCTTTGGGACGATTTCAATGTTTTTATACCCCGTCCTCTATGCAACTATCATTGAGCCCTCATCAGGATTTTTACATATGAGCCCCTCAACATTTGGGATGTATGTAGGGGGTACGATTCATGAAGTAGCGCAAGTTGTTGCGGTTCCTGCATCGGTACCGGGTGCAGGCGAGGCGATGGCGAATACAGCGGTTATTGTAAAAATGACACGGGTGATTATGATTGCGCCAATGCTCATTGTTTTGGGTCTTGTCTTAAGCACTATGGCAAAAAAATCAGGGAGTGAAGGGTCGAAAGTGAAGCTGGTTATCCCTTGGTTTGCCGTCTATTTTATCGGTATGGCTGGGGTGAATTCACTCGTACATAACTACACGTTAACAGCGCCGGAAGATATGGCTATGATGGTTAAAGGGATGATTGACAACATCAACATCGTTGATACGTTCTTGCTTACCATGGCGATGACGGCTTTGGGTATGGGTACCCGTTTTGCAAAATTCAAAGGGCTAGGGCTCGCGCCTCTTTATACGGCCGGCTCTATGTTTATTTGGTTGGTTGTTGGCGGGTTTGTCATTACCCAATGGGTTGTGGCCACCTTCTGATTGGTTCGGAGGCGGTGTTTGCCGCCTCATTCACTTTCTTTAAATCTGTATTGATCTCTCAACACCTTTTCAATCGCTTCTGCCATCTTTTCGTACCCATTTGCATTCGGATGGATCCAATCATGTTTATAGTGGTTATTCCGCAAAAGATAGGGGAGGATATCGGCTTCTATCGGGAGATGATATTGCTTGGCGATCTCTTTATACAAGGGGAGCGAACTTAGATGGAGAAGCGAAAACTTCGGTACGCCGATTAGGATGACGTCGATATGACGTGTTTGTGCGAGACGAACCATGTGCTCAATATTATGCCGGACGGAAGCTTCGCTTTTTTTCTGAAGAATATCGTTTCCGCCATGGCAAAGGAGAAGAACATCTGGATGATACATTTCGAGCATGCTAGGAAGCCTTTTAGCTCCTTCGTCAGAGAGCTCCCCCGGAATACCGGCATTAATTACTTTTCGATGGATTCTTTGTTCGAGCCTTGCTGGATAGCTTTCATGAGGCAGTACGCCGTAACCGAAAGTCAGGCTGTCGCCGAATGCCAGAATGGTAGCGGTTGCTTTTAACTCTTTCGGAGGGATTTTTGGGGTCATAGAGTGTTTTATAATGACGGTTGACGCAATCAATAGGAATAAGGTTATTAAAAACGTTGATATGCGCATGTATTTAACGTCTTCGGTAACTCAAGGCTTCGAGTAGATGAGCCTTTTGGATGTGATCGGAATCTTCAATATCAGCGATAGTACGGGCGACTTTTAGAACTCTTGATACCGCTCGAAAAGAGAGACTAAATCTCCCGATAGCCTGATCAATTATTTTTTGCCCCTCATCATTTAAAACGCAATATTTTTCCAAATCGGTGTCACTCAAAGAACCGTTGAGGGTATTTTGACCGCGCTCTTTTTGACACCCGAATGCTTGACGGACTTTGGTGTGAAATTGATGTGACGTGTACGAACTTTTGTCTTCGGCAGAGGTGGGATGCATTTGGATGTACAGATCAATCCGATCCAAAAAAGGGTCCGAGAGGCGTGATTTGTAGCGATTCATTTCCAAATCGGTACAGCGGCAGGCGACGCTTTTGCTGAACAGATTACCGCAAGGGCAAGGATTCATCGCTGCCACAAAAAGAAAATTGGCATCATACGTCACTTTGGCATTGACGCGAGATATCCGAATGTGTCTGTCTTCCATCGGTTCACGTAACGCCTCAAGAACGTTCTTGGAAAAATGGGGGAGTTCATCGAAAAATAAGATGCCGTTATGAGCCAGCCCTACCTCTCCTATTTGTGCTTTGTGGCTGCCGCCTCCAAAGATGCTAGCCCCAGTACTGGTATGGTGCGGCGACCGAAACGGGCGTAAAGGGGTAAAAGAAGGCTCTTTACCCTCTAATATCTCCAGCTTGGCACAATCCAGCATTTCATTGTTGTTCAACGGAGGGAGGATATGCTGCAACCGCTTGGCGATCATCGATTTCCCTGAACCGGGCGACCCCTCTAGGAGTAGATTGTGCATTCCTGCAGCACAAATGAGGGCAGCGCGTTTGGCATGCTCCTGCCCTTTGATATCTTTGAAATCCAATGGATACTCTTCATGGTGGTAATAGGGCTGTTCGTTGTGTTGCGTGGAGGGAAAAGAAAACGATGTCGATTCTGCATGGGGGATGGCTTCATTGGATTGGAGCAATTCCAGCGTCTCGGTTAGGGTAGATACCCCATAAAAAGAGATGTTGGGGATTTTTGAGAGTTTATTGAGGCTTTTGTTTGGGACGATTGCTTTGGTGATAACCCCTTTGTTGGCAAGCGAGAGGATAATGGGATACAGTAATGTGTTTTCTGTGACGGAACCGTCCAGTCCCAGTTCGCCAAAAACATACCACTCTTCTCTCTTTATCTCATTGTTACCCAAAGCTATGAGGACGGCAACCGCAAGATCAAAATGAGATCCTTCTTTGCGCAGATCGCTGGGGGCGAGATTGACGGTTAGACGCTTGGGGGGAAAGGTAAAATCGTTGCTCAAGAGTGCTGATTTTACCCGTTCTTTGGACTCCGTGATGGCCGTGTTGACCATCCCTACAATGGTAAATGCAGGAAGACCTTTGGTGGCCGTAAATTGAACTTCTACCGTTTTAGCGTCTATCCCCTCTAACGTTGCACAGAATAACTGTTTCATTTTGTTTCACCATATTTTTTTATAATTATTGTATCTAAGGGAGTATTTAGAAAAGATAATATTGCATACTGCAATATTTAAAGGGGGGCTATTTTTTTTCTTTGAGGGCTTTTTTGTGTTCTTTTTCAAATTTTTTACGGCGACTGTAGGAGAGTCGATCGATAAAAAGTTTCCCCTCCAAATGGTCCATCTCGTGTTGTATTGCAATAGAAAGAAGGTCATCTGCATGAAGCGTACACACAACACCGTGGCGATTATGGTAGCGTAATGTGAGAAATTCATAACGCTCTATATCTTCATAAAATCCGGGAACACTTAAACACCCTTCTTGGTAGGTCATTCTGCCTCGCGGGTTTTGGATAATGGGATTTATGATCTCTAAGATGTTGGTTGACTCTTGATTTCCTTCTTCATCCGGAATGCAGAGGATGAGGGCACGAATTGGCATGGCTACTTGGATCGCGGCCAATCCAATTCCGTTACTCTCTATCATCGTTGCATACATGTCATCAAGAAAGGCATGCAGCTGTGTATCAAAGAGGGCAACGTCGCTGGAAACTTGTTTTAGAAGTTTATTCGGATAGGTAATAATCGGTAAGAGCATCGAAATTCTTATTAATCGTTATAAACGACATAATGAACTTTTTTTTCATCGTTTGAAGAGTACATAGCATCCATCGTACCTACAAGTATCTCTTCTATCGAATGTGACGGGTTTAATTCACAGATACCAATGGCAATTTGCAGTTGAATTTCTTGATCTCCGAGAAAAAAGTTACTGGAAGAGACCAAATCATAAAGACGATCAGCAGCTCGTTTGGCATTTTCAATGTCAGTATGCTTGAGCACCATAGCAAAAATACCTTCACCGTAGTGAGCAACAATATCACTTCTGCGGGAGGTTTTGAGTAAAAGACGGGCAACGGTACGGATCATAAGCCCTTTTGCTTTTTCACTACTGATAAGGGTGACGGTTGCATTGGAAAGTTGCACCATAATCAATGAGCTTTTGTGATGAAACTCCTCGATAAGCTGGGACTCTTTGGTGAGTTTATTTAAGAGATAGCGTTTGTTATAGACGCCGTATAGGCTGTCGAAGATGGTCTCGTTCTCAACTTGTTTTACGATAGCAGCGGTTTCGCCGTAAAGCTCTTTCATATGGGAAACTTGCTTATTGAGGATACTTCCCAGCTTGCTAACATCACCCATGAGAGAGGTTAAGATATGATTTGCTGCGTTTAAAGAAGGGACATTTTTAATCTCTTCCTGCCGTTTTTCGAGAATTTTTTCCATAAGCGTCATATTTTTATAAAGAGTAGCACTTAATTGCAAGATGTTCTTGACCGATGAAAAACCATTCTTGAGACTTTTTTCGAGATCAATATTTTTTTCGTCTTCGTCGCCATCTTCGAGTTCTAAAATAGAACCGATTTGACGACGAATGCTCTCGCTTTTTTCTTCCAGTATTCGGTCGAAATAAAGAGAAAAATAGTTAGGAGTAGGGGGGAGATTGTCTGATATGAGAGCATCGAGAACCTCTTTAGAAAAAATTTCCAAATCACTATTAGGAGTACTAGCTGATCCTCCCTGAATCACTCCACCTTGGATGGATTTACCACTCTCAAGGCGAGAAGCCGCATTGTGCTGGAATTTTTTATCTGAATGTGTTGTCATGTCTCTACTTTATTATTTCTCTTCTTTTTCTTTTTGAACAAGTACTTCATCAATGATACCATATTCTACACCTTCTGCGGCAGACATAAAGTTGTCGCGATCGGTATCTTTTTCGAGTTTTTTAACACTTTGTCCACAGTTTTTTGCCAAAATCTCGTTGAGCTCAGCTTTCATACGTAAAATCTCTTTGGCTTGAATCTCAATATCGGTTGCTTGACCCTGTGCACCGCCTAGAGGCTGATGGATCATGATACGTGCGTGAGGTAGAGCATAACGCTTTCCTTTGGCCCCTGAACTTAATAAAAAGGCTCCCATGGATGCCGCTTGACCGATACAAATCGTGCAGATATCGGGACGAATGTAGTTCATTGTGTCATAAATAGCCATACCTGCCGTGATAACACCGCCCGGAGAGTTGATGTAAAAAAAGATATCTTTTTGAGGATCTTCGGCTTCCAAAAACAGCATCTGCGCTACGATGGAGGAGGCAACTTGATCGTTTACTTCGCCACTTAGCATGATGATGCGATCTTTGAGGAGACGTGAATAGATGTCATACGAACGCTCACCGCGTCCGGTCTTCTCGATGACGTAAGGAATGTAGCTCATAGTGCTTACTTGATTTTATCGTTAAGCAATTTGCTAAGTACGCGATCTTCGATCATCGCCATTTGGATAGCCGGGAGGTAGCCGGATTCTTGGTAGTTTTTGTAAACCGCCGCAGGATCTTGACCCATTTGCATTGCTTCGTAATAGATCGTTTGCATCAGCTCTTGTTCATTGACGGCGATACTCTCCGCCTTAGCCAATGCATCTACGATAAAGGTCGCTTTTACAGCACGGCATGCGTCCTCACGGAACATTTCGCGCATCTCTTTGAGCTTATCCGTATTGTCACGAAGTTCTTCGATTTCAGCTTCAGTCATCTCGCGTGCTTTTTTATTGAGAGCCATATCGATCTCTTGCTCTACGATGAACTCCGGAAGATCAATCGTGAAAGTTGCCACAAAATGTTCCATAAGATTCGGCTTTAGCTCGTCGTTATAAAGCTTGCTCATCTCTTCGGTTTCAAGCTGTTCTTTCACTTTTTCTTTAAGCATCTCAAGGGTTGCATCGTCGAAACCAGGAAGCATTTTTTTCGCCAACTCGTCATCGAGAACGACGCTCTCTTTTGCTTGGATTGCATGAACTTTGACGTTAAAGCTTGCAGGTTTACCTGCCAATTTCGCTCCGCCGTAGTTTTCAGGGAAAGTGACATTAATGGTTTTTTCATCCCCTTTTTTCATCCCGATCACCTGCTCTTCGAAGCCCGGAATAAACTGTCCGCCGCCAAGACGTAGGGAGAAGTTTTCGGCTTTACCGCCCTCAAATGCTACGCCATCAACGAAACCTTCAAAATCGATTAACGCCGTGTCGCTATCAACGAGTGCGCGCTCTTCATCGATATTTACCAACGGTGCCTGCGCGCTTGCAAGCTCTTCGATGCGTGCCAATACGGCCTCATCGGAAACGGAAGGTTTGACAAAATCAGGAATCATAGCAACATAGTCACCCAATTCGATGGTAGGGCGTGTAGCGATAGTAACTTCAACCTCGATGCCGTTGTCGTTTTTTTCAAATTTCGTGATTTGCGGTTCACCGATAAGGGTATCGGCAGCGATATCCATCAGTTTAAGCCCTTCGTTGAGCAAATCGCGAAGCGCTTGCGCTTCAGCGTCTTGGACCAAACGCTCACCGTACTGTTTCTTGACGGCATCCATTGGAACTTTACCTTTACGGAAACCAGGAACTTTCGCATCTTTACTCAGTTGTTTGGCGATTTTTTCGATATTTGTATCGATCATATTGTGTGTAATGGCCGCATTTATCTTTGCATTTGCCGTATTGATTTTATTAGTTGTGATTTTCATTGAATCCCTTTATGGCTGTTTGTTGTCTTTGATGACTAAATGGCGAAAATAATATCTAAAAAGGGTTAAACTATGGCTGAACCAAATCAAAACAAAAGCAAATGAGTGTTAGAGTCACGAAATTATCTTTAATAGAGCAGGTGCACATGGCCTTAAATGACCAAGAACATTTTGTAGAAGCAGTACGGACGATGATCGGTCATGTCGGCGAAGATGCGAATCGTGAGGGGCTTCTCAAGACTCCTGAACGGGTTCTCAAAGCGTACGAATTCATGTTCGGAGGGTACCAAGAAGATCCACAAGCGATATTGAATTCAGCGATGTTTTCTAGCAGTAACGACGAAATGGTACTGATCAAAGACATCGAGTTTTACTCCACATGCGAGCATCATCTCCTCCCAATTATCGGTCGGGCGCATATTGCCTATATCCCCGATGGGAAAGTCGTCGGACTCTCAAAAATTCCCAGAGTGGTGGATGTCTTTGCACGACGCATGCAGATCCAAGAACAGCTCACCGAGCAGATTGCCGATGCGCTGATGCAGTCGATCAGTCCTAAAGGGGTTGCGGTAGTAATCCAAGCACGGCACATGTGTATGGAGATGCGCGGAGTGCAAAAAATCAGTTCGACAACAACGTCGAGTGCTTTGCGAGGTCTTTTTAAGCGAGATGAAAAAACTCGGATGGAATTTTTTAATCTGATTAATTCTCCGGCGGGTAACCGCTACTAATGTCCCGATGCCTTTAAAAGCCCTTCGAGAGCGTCTTGGAAAAGAGAAACTCCACACCATTTTCGGAACCATTACTAAAATCAGTCCTACGGTCATGGTGGCGGAGGGATTGCACGTCAGTATCGGAGACACGGTCAGTATTGTCTCTGATGTGAGCGGAGCAGAAGCGCTTGGAATGGTAAGCGAAGTGGAGCGAAACCGCTTTTTTATCACCCCTTTTCGATTTGTGGAGGGGTTCCGTGCAGGGGATCATGTTTTTCCCAATCAAACGGGGATGGCCATAGAGGTCGGAGAGGGGCTTTTGGGGCGTGTTGTGGATCCGTTTATGAAGCCGATTGACGGTAAAGGGGCTATTTTTGGCGGCCATGTCGAGCCGATTATCAAGGCACCTATCGCGGCGATGAAGCGGGGGATGATTGATGAAGTCTTTAGCGTCGGGGTCAAAACCATCGACGGATTGCTGACGTGCGGAAAAGGGCAAAAACTCGGGATTTTTGCGGGAAGCGGTGTAGGCAAATCGACGCTGATGGGGATGATCGTTCGCGGGTCTCAGGCACCGATAAAGGTAGTGGCCCTCATCGGTGAGCGTGGGCGGGAAGTTCCTGAATTTATCGAAAAAAGTCTCGGGGGCAATCTCGAAAATACCGTATTGGTTGTCGCGACGAGTGATGATTCGCCGCTGATGCGTAAATACGGTGCCTTTAGCGCGATGAGTGTGGCGGAGTATTTTAAGTCACAGGGGCATGATGTCCTCTTTATGATGGATTCCGTCACCCGTTTTGCGATGGCGCAGCGTGAAATCGGTCTTGCTCTCGGGGAACCTCCTACATCCAAAGGATATCCTCCCTCTTCTCTTACTCTTTTGCCACAGCTCATGGAGCGTGCAGGCAAAGAGGAGGGACACGGGTCGATCACCGCATTTTTTACGGTTCTTGTGGAAGGGGATGATATGAGCGATCCCATCGCCGATCAGTCACGCTCTATTTTAGACGGACACATCGTCCTCTCACGGGAATTGACCGATTTTGGCATCTATCCCCCGATCCATATTCTCAACTCTGCATCGCGCGTCATGAATGACATTATCACCCCTGAACATTTGAGCGCGGTACGTCGTTTTCGTCGCCTCTATACACTGCTAAAAGAGAATGAGATGCTGATTCGTATCGGTGCCTATGTCAAAGGTTCAGACAAAGAACTCGACGAAGCAATAGCAAAGAAAGAGCAGATGGAAGCCTTTTTGTCGCAAGAGGCAACGGTCATTAGTGATTTTCAAGAGAGTGTTGATCAGATGATTGCGCTGATGAGCCTATAATAATTAATTCTTAAACTACGCTAAATATAAAAAACCCTTAAGGTTAGTATAACGTCGGTTGCACTATCATCCCAAAAGTTAAACAAGATAAAAATTGTCTTATATTAAATCACCTCATATTAGGAGAGTCTCATGAATGTCTATTTGGACAATAACGCTACTACGATGGTTGATCCCGCTGTTGTTGAGGCGATGATGCCGTTTTTTAGCGAAATCTACGGTAACCCTAGCTCACTGCACCGCTATGGAACCGCATCGCATCCAGCGATCACTAAAGCGATCAATCAGATGTACAAGGCGATCAATGCCTCGGACAAAGATGATGTTGTTTTCACCTCTTGCGCTACGGAAGCGAACAATTGGGTTCTTAAATCGGTGTGGATCGACAAAATCCTGCACGGGGAAAAAAATCACATCGTCACAACCGAGATCGAGCACCCGTCTGTTCTGTCAACCTGTAAATTTCTCGAAGATCAGGGTGTTAAAGTAACCTATTTGCCGGTTAATGATCAAGGGATTGTGGAAGCGCATACGGTTCGCAGTTTCATCACCGAAAAAACAGCACTGGTATCGATCATGTGGGCAAATAATGAAACAGGGATGATTTTTCCGATTCAAGAGATCGGTGAGATTTGTAAAGAAAAAGGGGTCTTATTTCACACAGATGCCGTTCAGGCTGTCGGTAAAATTCCGGTTGACCTGAGTGTCGTTCATGTTGATTTTCTCTCCATGTCGGCCCATAAATTTCATGGTCCTAAAGGGATCGGTGCCCTTTATATCCGTGAGTCACAAAAGTTGACTCCGTTGTTGCACGGTGGAGAGCACATGGGGGGACGCCGTTCAGGTACCCTCAATGTCCCTTATATCGTTGGAATGGGAAAAGCGATTGAAATTGCGACAGAGAATATTGAAGAAAAAATGGCCGCAATCGCGGCAAAGCGTGACCGCTTGGAAGATGCATTGCTCTCTGGATTGACGGACGTCTTTACGGTCGGGGATAGAGCCAATCGTACGCCGAATACCATTTTGATCTCGATTCGCGGGGTTGAAGGTGAGGGGATGCTGTGGGATCTCAACAACGCCCTTATCGGCGCTTCGACGGGATCGGCGTGTGCGTCGGAAGATTTGGAAGCAAATTCGGTGATGCTCGCTATCGGCGCTGACAATGAGTTGGCTCATACGGGAATCCGTTTGAGTTTGAGCCGTTTTACTACCGATGCTGAGATCGATTATGTTATTGAGCGTTTCGAATCGGCAGTTTCACGTCTACGTGCTATCTCGAGTTCGTATGCAATCGTACAACCAACCGCTGGCGGCGCTGCTGCCGAGTGCGGAATACATCACTAAAGGATTCTATTATGGCAAAAAATGATTTATTGGGCGGATCTCTTTGGGATCAGTACTCGAACAAAGTAACAACGTTGATGAACAACCCGACCAATCAGGGTGAAATTACGCAAGAAGAGTGCGATGCTGCCGGTCACAAGCTGATCGTGGCGGATTTCGGCGCAGAGAGCTGCGGTGATGCGGTCCGTTTGTATTGGGAAGTTGATCCAAAAGACGACACGATTGTCAGTTCAAAATTTAAAAGTTTTGGCTGCGGTACCGCAATCGCTTCGTCGGATATGATGGCAGAACTTTGTATCGGCAAAACGGTTCAACAGGCGGTAAAGATTACCAACATCGATGTTGAAATGGCACTGCGTGATGATCCCGAAACACCAGCCGTACCGCCACAAAAAATGCACTGTTCGGTTATGGCCTATGACGTTATTAAAAAAGCGGCTGGATTGTACCTTGGGGTGGATGAGGCAAGTTTTGAAGATGAGATTATCGTGTGCGAATGTGCCCGTGTCAGTCTTGGGACGCTTCGTGAGGTCATTCGTCTGAATGATCTTAAGACGATCGAGCAGATTACCGACTATACGAAAGCCGGCGGTTTTTGTAAATCATGTATTAAGCCAGGCGGCCACGAAGCTCGTGAGTATTATCTTGTTGATATCCTCGCGGGTGTACGCCACGAGATGGATGTTGAAAAAATGCAGGCGGCTGCAGATGCGGGCGGCCACGGTGATTTTGAAACGATGACATTGGTTCAAAAAATCAAAGCCATTGATGCGGTTATCGACGAAAGCGTCCGTCAGTTCCTTATTATGGACGGCGGTAACATGGAAGTTATCGATATCAAAGATTCACCGGACTATATCGATGTCTATATCCGCTATTTGGGTTCATGTTCAGGGTGTTCAAGTTCAACAACGGGTACCTTGTACGCGATTGAATCCACACTCAAAGAAAAACTCTCTTCAAAAATCCGCGTTTTACCTATCTAACAATAGCAACTATAATTTTTAAAAGCGCAGCGTAGCTGCGCGTGGGCTTTCCGCTGAGGACATTGTGCCCCTTGCGGGTAAAACTCAGCGCTAGCGTACAATCGGGATGTGTTCCGATGGCGTATTAATTAGAAGTTCTTATCAAACCAATCGGCAACATTGCTGCGTATCGTGTGACGTAGCTGGATACCGGCCACAAAATCGCTATGCTGTGCTTTGTTGAGCAATGTCACCAGAGCATTACGCCGCTTAGAGAGAAACGGGTGGTCGATTTGTCCAGGGTCTCCCATAACGACAAGGCGCGTCTCTTCCCCCATACGGGTACCGATAAGTTTGAGCGTAGCATTGGTCATATTTTGGGCTTCGTCGATAATGACAAATTTGCGCGAGATCGTAGTACCGCGCATATGGGCAATGTCCATTACCTCAATGTTGTATTTTTTCATAAACAGTTCGGTCGCGTTTTCCCGTTTTGGCGAATTGGTCGTCCCTGTGAATTCAACGCGTGCGTCAATCGAATGTTTATTCTGATGCTCTATCGTAAAGTTGACCGCAGCATAAAGAGGATACATAAAATAGCCGAGCTTCTGCTCCTCATCCCCTTTTCGATAACCAAGTTCCGATTGAGGATCGTTGGATGTGACGGTATTGCGGGCATAGACGATCCCCTCAACAATCCCTTCTTCTACCAGCTCAAGCCCTGCTTGCAGGGCGACGAGGGTCTTCCCCGATCCGGTAGAACCCGCAACTACGGTGACGAAATTTTGGGGATGGGTCATCATGGAATAATAAAATTTTTGCTCTACATTCATCGGGCGAACCAGATTTTCGTCGAAATGTTCACCGAAACGGCGATCAAAATCACACCACTCCAGTTGCCCGTTAAAGCTGAAGGCATAGCGCTGTATCCCTGTTATGTAGGTTTCTGAGGAGGTGCTGGTCGCTTCTTGGATAAAGGTTAACTGCTCAAAATTATGATGTTCCCCCTGGGTGGGGAACTCCGGAGTTTCGGTATAGGGATAGGTGGAGGTAAAATCAATCTCCTCCGGGGCTTCAACACTGCTGTTGCGAATATTTTGGGTGGGAATACCTCGAATCTCGGCCGCGATACGAAACGACATATCATTCGTTACGAGCGTTAAGTCATAGTCATCGGCGATTTCGCCTATCTTCGCATCATTGATCCCTTTGGGTTCAGAGAAAGAAGTGGCGATACGGTAGTGTTCCCGATGGATAATAAAAAGATTGATCAATATCTCTTCAGCATCATGCAGCGCGCGGTCAAATTTGAGGGCAAGGCGATAGTAGCGATCGTTCATGCATTGGCTGGGATCAATGTGTTCCAGAACAAGAGGGGGGAGTTCTATCGCAGCGATGGGTTCACCGAAAGCGACATCGGCAAGACGGAAAAATTCTCTCGCCTGAAAGCCCGCTTCCGAACGCATATCATCTTTTTTGCCATTGAGCTCATCTAAAACAATATTGGTAATAATAACAGCATTTTGGTTCTCTTGGCTGATACGTAAAATATTGGTATGGTCATCCAAGATGACCGAAGTGTCCAGAAGGTAAGATTTTTGTATATCGCTCACGTAAAGCCTTTTTTCAAGATCACCTATTATAGAGGGGTTTTCTTGAAAGGAAACTAAGAGTGCGAATAGTAGCCTTGAACACCGTTCATGGTGCGTCCCATGTTGAGCAGAGTCATGTCGGCGATGACCAAAGCGGCCATCGATTCAACGACTACGGAACCTCGTATGGCGACACAAGGGTCATGTCTCCCTTTGAGGGAAACATGTACGCTCTCTCCCGCGGTAGTAATGCTCTCTTGA
>JAUXSZ010000053.1 GCA_030679635.1 Sulfuricurvum sp.
GAGCCTCCAGGCGCAAAGCATTCGATCCGATGGCATAAACAGTTACGTCATACTTTTTAAGAGGGACAAAGAGCTCCTCCAGCTCTACCCCCTTATCATCCCCTCCGAGGATGAGGTGTATCGGGGCGTCGGCATAGGTTCGCAATGCGGCGAGGGTGGCATCGATATTGGTGGCTTTGGAGTCGTTGATCCAGAGGCGGTCTTTGGCATCACGAAACTCCTCTTGGCGGTGAGGGTCGAGGATAAAAGCATTGATCTTGTCATAATCACAGCGATCATAGAGGATTTTATCCATCCCCATGGCGATCATCGCGTCCATTAAAAATGCCCCTTTGAATTTTATCCGGCTTGCGTCAAATCCAAAAGTTCGGGCCAAATCTTTTTCGTTTTCATAAACGATTTTAAAACCCTTTGTCGGGGCGGATTCAAACATCTTAGGCAAAAGGATTGCTTCCCCTTCCCTCATCATGGAGAGAGGTTTGAGTTTGGCGTCAAAATAGGCCTGCATGCTCCCGTGCCAGCTGACATGATCGGGAGTGACAGGGAGGAGGGCGTAGATATCGGGTTTGGCGATGTTCGTGTAGTGCATGCTAAACGAACTCGTCTCCAAAATCCAGATAGGGGCATCAGGAGACATAGCGGCAAGCGGGGTACCGATATTTCCTCCGCTGATGGCCCCTTTGTCTTTAAGAAGGTGCTCTACCATTTGTGTCGTCGTTGTTTTACCGTTGGTTCCGCTGATCCAGATGGAAAAAGGGATCGTGGAAGCAAAAAAATCGTATTCACTGGTCAAATGGGTCGCTTTTTGGATGAGGGAGTGCTGGGGCGGAAAACCGGGAGAGGGGATCTCATGGGTATAAATCCTACTGTCGAATTCCCCAATCGGTTTGATCTGATTTCCCTCTTCATCGGTAAAAGGTTTGGTTACTTTGTCGTCAAAAAAGGTGCAGGGGCCGAAAACTTTGGCGATAGCGCGGGTTGTTTTTCCATACCCGAAACAGGCGATATTGAGCCGATCCATTATCGGATCTTCAACGTGATGATAGCGAGAATGTTCGACAACAGCGCAATGATCCAGAAACGGACGATAATTTTGTTCTCAGCCCACTGTTTCAACTCAAAATGGTGATGAATCGGCGCCATCAAAAAGACCCGTTTTTTGCGGAGTTTGAAACTTCCCACTTGTACGATAACGGAAATGGTTTCAATAACGAAAATAAGGCCGATGAGGATCAGAAGAATTTCGCTTTTGCTGATAATGGCCATATACGCGATGAAAGCGCCGATGCTCAAGGATCCGCTGTCTCCCATAAATACTTGCGCCGGATGGCAGTTGAACCACAAAAACCCCAGCAGCGAACCGATTAGGGCCAGGGCAATAATGACCACTTCCCCCGCAGGAATTTTAGGCATAAGGAGATAGTGGGCCAGTGCCGCATTTCCGACAATATAGACAATAATACTGAGGGAAA
Organism: Sulfuricurvum sp.; assembly: GCA_030679635.1. GTDB lineage: Bacteria > Campylobacterota > Campylobacteria > Campylobacterales > Sulfurimonadaceae > Sulfuricurvum. The sequence continues at coordinate 1,473 of JAUXSZ010000053.1, forward strand.
GAAGGGCGAAAATGGAGGGGACCGTTGCCAATCCGTCCAATCCGTCGGTCAAGTTGACAGCATTAGAGGTCGCAATAATGACCAAAACCCAAAAGGCGATGCTGAAATTTCCCATGTCAAAAAGGCTTGTTTTCACAAACGGGAGGTAAAACCCGGTTTCCAGTTTTGCTACCGTGATTAAAAAAACGCCGATACCAAGACCGAAAAACAGTTGCAAAAACATTTTTGAGCGGGGACTTAGACCGGCCAGATTATGGCCTCCGCGAATTTTACCCCAGTCGTCAGTAAATCCTATATAGGCATAAAACAACAGCGTTAGAAGCCCCCCTATCACGTAGGGATTGGCAATATTAACGGTCAGTAATGAGGCGATGATCGTTGAAAAGATAAAGACGATTCCCCCCATGGTCGGAGTTTTGGCTTTCCCTTGATGGGCGCTTACGTATTCATTGATCGGCTGAACGCGAGCGGATCGCTGGGCCCAAGAAATGAAGCGGGGCATGAGGAAAAGAGTTAGGAAAAGACCGATGAAAAATGCCACACCTGCACGCAGCGTAATGTATTGAAACAGGTTGAAGCCGAACGTTTGATATAACCAATGTAACATTTATAGGACTCTTTGTGTTCGGAATGTAAAGCAATGCAAAAGTGATATTCTAATATAATCGGCAAAAAGTTTGATTAATCAAGGAGAAATCTTGAGAAAAAAAACGGTTTTAGTCATTACTGATGGGATCGGATACTCACCCAAACGGGATTTTAATGCATTTACCGCCGCCCAAAAACCAACATACGATTGGCTGTTTCGAGAAGTGCCCCATTCGTTAATCGATACCTCTGGCCTGAGTGTCGGATTACCTGAGGGACAAATGGGCAATTCTGAAGTGGGACATATGAGCATCGGAAGCGGTCGGGTATTGTACCAAGACCTCGTAAAGATTTCATTGGCACTTGAAGATGGCAGTTTTGCCCGTAATGAGCCCTTTTGTGCTTTGCTTAAATCTTCAAATCGACTCCATTTAATTTCCCTTATGAGCGATGGCGGTGTCCATTCTCATATCGATCATTTGATAGGTGTTGCTGAAATTGCGGCAGAAGCGGGCCGTGAAGTATGGCTGCATCTGATCACCGATGGACGCGATGTCGCTCCAACATCGGCGCTCCTCTTTTTGCAAACGCTCATGGCTCATGGAAATGAAAATATTAAAATCGCCTCTTTGGGGGGCCGTTTTTATGCGATGGATCGTGATAATCGTTGGGAGCGTGTTCAAAAAGGGGTGGATGCCATCGCATTGGCTCACCCAAAAAGCGAACAAAGTGTTTCCGATTATATTGAAAATGCGTACGCACAAGGGGAAACGGATGAATTCATCACCCCGTGCGCATTTGACGGATACGAGGGATTCAAAGAGGGAGATGCGGTTCTAACGCTCAATTTCAGAAGCGACCGAATGCGACAGCTCGCATCCGCACTTGGTGATCCCGCATTCAAGGGTTTTGAGCGCACGTACATCCCGATTCATCTTTCCACGATGACGCAGTATGACAAAAACCTTCCGCTTCCGGTCTTGTTTCCCAAAGACGCACCTACCAATACGTTGGCGGAGGTCATAGCTGATGCAGGTTTGCGGCAGCTTCATACCGCAGAGACGGAAAAATATGCCCATGTGACCTTTTTCTTTAACGGCGGTATCGAAGAGCCGTATGAAAATGAGACGCGGGTGTTGATTCCAAGCCCGCAGGTCAAAACGTACGACATGCAACCTCAAATGTCTGCTCCCGAAGTGGGGGATGCGGTTATCAAAGCGATGGATGCAGGGTATGATTTCGTAGTGGTCAATTTTGCCAATGGCGATATGGTGGGGCACACCGGAAACTATGAAGCGGCCATCCGAGGGGTAGAAGCGGTAGATACACAGCTTCAGCGCATTGTTGATGCGAGCAAACGTAATGATTATGCAATGGTGATTACGTCCGATCACGGCAACTGCGAAGAGATGTGCGATGATGCCGGAAATATGTCGACGAACCATACCGTCGGGAAGGTGTGGTGCTTTGTTATGGCTGAGGGAGTTACGGCAGTGCATCCTGGGGCACTCAACAATATCGCACCTACGGTTCTCAAGCTCATGGGGATTGAAAAACCCGAGGAGATGGATCAAGCACTTATTTAACTAAAAGGAATCAGATGAAGTTCACAGGTAAAAACGTATTGGTAACGGGCTCAAGTCGAGGAATCGGTGCGGAAGTCGCACGTGTCTTAGCGGGTTATGGGCTAAAAGTATGGATCAATTACCGCAGCGGCGCGGATGCTGCCGATGCGATCAAATCAGAGATTGAGGCTGCAGGTGGGCAAGCTGCCGTCATCGGGTTTGATGTGAGTGATGAAGCGGCATTTGTAGATGCGATCAAAACCATTGTCGATGCGGACGGTGAATTGTCCTATTTGGTCAATAATGCCGGCATTACGAACGACAAACTGGCACTTCGGATGAAAGTGGAAGAGTTTAACAGTGTGATCAACGCCAATCTTACTTCCGCATTTATCGGATGCCGTGAAGCGATGAAAGCGATGCGCAAACAAAAATTTGGAAGTATCGTCAACATGGCGTCCATCGTAGGGGAGAGCGGAAATGCGGGACAAACCAATTATGCGGCATCCAAAGGGGGAATGATCGCAATGACCAAAAGTTTCGCGATTGAAGCGGCCAGCAGCGGTATTCGTTACAACGCCATCACTCCGGGTTTCATCGCGACCGATATGACCGATGAACTCAAGGAGGAGATCAAGGCGGCATTTACCGCAAAAATCCCGATGGGACGTTTTGGTAATGCCAAAGAAGTGGCGGAAGCGACCGCCTTTTTGCTGAGCGACCATTCCAGTTACATTACGGGAGAGACCCTCAAAGTTAACGGCGGAATGCTGATGTAAAAAGTCTTAAGGGGAAAGTTTTTCCTCTTAAGCTAAATATGTTATAATTTTACGATTTTACTCATTAAAACAGGAGCTATTATGGCGCTATTGGAAGATATTAAAGAAGTAGTGGTTGAACAACTAAGTGTTAACCCGGACGAAGTTAAAGCGGATTCTAAATTCGTAGAAGACCTCGGTGCAGACAGCCTTGACGTTGTTGAATTGGTAATGGCTCTTGAAGAGAAGTTCGATATCGAAATTCCTGATGATGAAGCGGAGAAAATCCAAACAGTTCAAGATGTAATCAATTACATCGAAGGTAAAAAGTAGTCATTTTATCAAGGCGCGCGTGGCCTTGGTATTCAGTCACTTTAAATATTGCTCTTAGATGTTTTTTCTTTAATGAAGTAAGCGAAAAAATATCTAAGATCAGCGATCAGCAGGAGAAGATGTGAGACGAGTAGTAGTAACGGGTATGGGGATGATCAACGCATTGGGTCACGATAAAGAGAGTTCTTTCAAGGCAATCTGTGAAGGCGAATGTGGAATTGACACCATTACTATTTTTGACGCTTCCAATCACAGCGTTCAAATCGCGGGAGAAGTAAAAGGATTTGACCCAGAAACGGTTATGCCTCCAAAAGAGGTCAAAAAAGCAGACCGCTTTATCCATTTTGGACTAAAAGCCGCTCAAGAAGCGATGGCAGATGCGAATCTGAATAGTGATATCGATAAAGATCGTTTTGGTATCAGCGCAGCGGCAGGTATCGGCGGATTGGCTGCGATTGAAGCGAGTTCGATTGTATTAGAGACCAAAGGGCCTCGCCGTATCTCTCCATTTTTCATCCCCTCGGCATTGGTCAATATGCTGGGCGGTTTCGTATCGATCGAACATGGTCTAAAAGGCCCCAATCTTTCGAGTGTAACGGCCTGTGCCGCAGGTACACACGCGATCAGCGAAGCGGCTAAGACGATTATGGTTGGCGGTGCGGATCAAATGCTTGTCGTTGCTGCAGAATCAGCAATATGTGGTGTAGGAATCGGTGGTTTTGCATCGATGAAAGCGTTGTCAACACGCAATGATGAACCGAAACAAGCATCACGCCCGTTCGATGCAGAGCGTTCAGGATTCGTCATGGGTGAGGGTGCCGCTGCGTTGGTTCTCGAAGAATACGACAGTGCAATTGCCCGCGGTGCTCGTATCTATGCTGAGCTGATCGGATTTGGTGAGAGCGGAGACGCAAACCATATCACGACACCGGCACCCGGCGGCGAAGGTGCTGCCCGTGCTATGAAAGCCGCGATGAAAATGGCGGGTAATCCGAAAGTAGATTACATTAACGCACACGGTACCAGTACGAAATACAATGACTGGTATGAGACAATGGCGACCAAAGAGACGTTTGGCGGAGCTCAGAACTGCCCTCCAATCAGTTCGACCAAAGGGCAGACAGGGCACTGTTTGGGAGCAGCCGGCGGGATTGAAGCGGTTGTCAGCATTATGGCGATGCGTGATGGCATTATCCCTCCGACGATTAACTATGAGACACCGGATCCGGATTGTGATTTGGACATTGTTCCTAATGTTGCACGCCGCGCTGAGCTCAATATTGTTATGAGCAACTCATTTGGATTTGGCGGCACGAACGGCGTCGTTATTTTCAAAAAATTCTAAAGGCTTCCATTGGCTACTTATCTTGATTTTGAACAAAAGATTTGCCAAATCCAAGAGGAGATAATTGCTGCAGAGATTCGTTACGATCACCATGCAGTCGATATTCTTAATGCGGATCTTAAAAAAGAGGTTACCAAAACCTACGCAAATCTCTCCCCTTATCAGGAATTGCAGTTGGCACGTCACCAAGACCGTCCATACGCACTTGATTACATCAATTTATTGCTTGATAAAAAATATGAACTTCACGGTGACCGTCATTTCCGTGACGATCTCGCAATCGTTTGCTATATCGGATATATCGGCGAAGAGCGGGTGATAATTATTGGGGAGCAAAAAGGGCGCGGTACAAAAAACAAGCTCAAACGTAATTTCGGAATGCCGAATCCAGAAGGGTACAGAAAGGCCCTTCGGGTAGCCAAAATGGCAGAAAAATTTAAAATCCCTCTTTTGATGCTCATAGATACTCCGGGCGCCTATCCCGGTTTGGGGGCAGAAGAGCGTAATCAGAGCGAAGCGATTGCGAGAAATCTTCTTGAGCTTTCCAATTTGAATACCATTACGGTTTCTGTCGTCATCGGCGAGGGGGGAAGCGGAGGTGCTTTAGCAATCGGTGTCGCCGATAAGCTTGCCATGATGCGCTATTCTGTCTTCAGTGTTATCTCGCCGGAAGGGTGCTCCGCCATTTTGTGGAATGATCCTACTAAAGTAGAAGCGGCAACAAAAGCGCTCAAGATTACGAGCGCAGACTTAAAATCATTGAATTTGATCGATGATATTATCGATGAACCCCTTATCGGTGCCCACAGAGACAAGATAGGTGCTTCGGAAGCTATTAAAAGCTACTTTCTGGGACAAATTGAGTCACTTCAGAAGCTCAGCGATTCCGAACGTCTCGATCAACGCTACAACCGTCTTGTCGGTGTCGGACGTTATTCCGAATAAGTGGAAGACTCTTTCTCTTCAACCTTTTCTTGGGTTGGTTTAAGCCGTTTAAGCCGTTTTGCTTCTTTTGAAAATGCAATCAACTCTTCAGCATTTTGTATCGATTTTGGGATCAGGGGCAAGGTCCGTTTGAGGAGCTTGGTCGTGGTCATCGCATCTGAGAGGGCGCGGTGATGGGTTGCTTCTCGGTAGAGTTCCAATTGTTCATTGAGGTAGGCTAGCCCATAGCGCTCACTCTCTATGGTACGCTCTGCGAGGTCAATGGTACACAGGGAACGGTTGAGCAGCCCCTCTAATCCTACTCGCTCCATCATGGCCGAGACGAAATTGTAATCAAATTTTGCATCATGTCCTACAAAGATGGCATCCCCTAAAAACAGCCGAAATTCATGCATCACCTTGGCAAGGGCAGGTGCTTTTAGGGTTTGTTGGACACTGATTCCGGTTATCTCTTGTATCTGCTTTGAAATATCCGTAGCATAGACCAAGCTGTCAAATGTATCGATGATAACACCGTTTTGAAGCTTCACGGCACCAATTTCAATAATTTGGTGCTGGGAGGGTTTGGAGCCATTGGTTTCAACATCGACAATACAAAACAGGGTATCGGCTACCGATGTATAGGTGCTGCTCAAGCAATAGAGATTCTCTTTTAAAACAAGATTCAATCCTTGAGCTCTTAAAAGTTCGAGAGTGAGGCTGGCTGGCTGGGGAAGATGCGATTCAAACTCTTCCTTGGGGACACCGTTTTTAGTGAGACGTGCGAAAATTTTTGGATCAATAAGTTTCACGATTTAGCCTCACGGATAAAGGATTCTACTAATAGCGGGGCTTTTTTTCCTTTTGAAGCTTCAACTCCGCTGCTCACGTCAACACCGTAAAAGCCATAAGGTTTGAGAGATGCTACATTGGTGGGATCCAATCCTCCGGCAAGGATGATTTTAGAACAATCAACCCCCTCAAACCATTCAATATTGAGTTTTTTACCGCTCCCTCCGTAGCCCTCACAATAGGCATCAACGAGACGATAATGATTCGAATCCCTCAGGATGTCTTCCTTGCATTGAGCTCTAATGACACGCAATGCGGGAAAGTTCAGCGTTTCGAAAAAAGGATCGGGGGCCTCAAAGTGTATTTGTGCAAGGGTGCAGCCGGCGGATAAACAGACGCTGCGAATATGATCCGCCGTTTCATTGACGAAAAGGGCGACTTTTTCAACAAAAGGGGGAAGTTCTTGAATAATTTTTGTGGCTTCAGCCGGACTGATGTATCGGGGAGAATCGGGATAAAAGACAAAACCAAGAGCATCCGCTCCTGAATTGATGGCACAAAGAGCATCATCAAGGGAGGTTATGCCGCATATTTTGACCCTCATGCTCGGAGACTGTCTATGGCTGTTTTATAGTCATCAGCACCGAATACATAGCTTCCGGCGACACAGATATCAACGCCGGCCTCTTTCAAAAGCTCAATATTAGAACTTCCTACTCCGCCGTCTATTTCAATCAAGCACGCAGGATTGATCCGATCTCGGAGAACTTTTAAACGTTTTATTTTTTCAACAACGGTTGGGATAAATTTTTGTCCTCCAAATCCGGGATTAACGCTCATGACGAGAACCATATCTAACCCCTCAAGGAGATACTCGATCGCTTCCGCAGGTGTGTGCGGATTAAGAACAATCGCCGGCTTGATCCCTAAAGAACGGATTTTCTGAATAAGACGGTGAGGATTTTTTTCCTCTTCGATGTGAAAGGAGATATATTCAGGGTTAAGCGGTGCGAATAAATCAACAAAAAATGAGTTATTTTCAACCATCAAATGGATATCCAAAGGCTTTGTGGCAGCTTTTGCAATGGCACTGACCACAACGGGTCCGATGGTCATATTGGGGACAAAATGGCCGTCCATTACATCGACATGGACCAAATCACAGCCAGCATCGCAGATGGCACGAACATCGCGCGCTAAGTTTCCAAAATCGGCAGAAAGTATGCTTGGGGCGACGAGCATGATAGGTCCCTTGAATATTTTTGTGCTATTTTAGCGAAAAAGGGTGGTTTATTTATCGTGTCAAGAAAAAGATAAAGTGTTCTCCCTCAAAACTCAGGTCTACTTGAACCCCTTTTTTATTTTGGGCAATCTCAAGTAGGGTCTTAATATCGGAGTACGTTCGAGGAAGCGTGATATCGAGGAGATGCTTATTAGCCGATAAAAGTACTTTAGCCCGGCCGCCGATGATATTGACAAATTCGGCTAAAGAATCCAGTATCTCCTCTTCATTCGGATTGGCATCGCCGATGAGAAGTTCACAGGCTTTTTTGGCGATTGTTTTGGGAAAGATGAGAATGATCAATCCGTCAATATCTCCATAAAATCCAATGGAACTGGCGTATTGATCACTACTATTGGGGATAGTCAACGGTTGAATCTTGACCGAATCCTTGGTTGCCTTGGCATTGGTCATCATGGCGATGGTGGATACGGTAGCGTCTATAAAATGGGGGAGCTCATTCACAAGGGCTTTGTTGAGAGAACGATTTTGCTTAACGGCAGCTCCGCCGCCGCCGCCAAGTTCTTGTAAAAGATCTTTATTTTTGAGAATATCATCCATATTGTCAAAAAACATCAATCCCGCATCCTCAAGATCGTGCTTAAAGGCTTCGGGTGTTTTATCAAAGCTAAGTCCGACGAAACAGATGGATGCATTGTATTCAGCAGCGGATGAAGCGAGTTTGGTGAAAAAATTGAGAGCATGGATATTCATTGAGATGACTTTGTAAGCGTCAAAAATAAAGAGACGAAATCCGACATTTAGTGAATTTTGATGATAAGAGAGATTAAAGGTATCACTGATTTCGGCATCTAGGAAATTGGAAATGGTATAAATAATCGCATTCCCGGTGACACGCGTCGCTACCTTCTGCCCAAAATGACCCAGATTGGTATCTTCAATAATGGCGTAATAGAGATCTTCGTTTTTCTTTTTCTCTTCAAACTCGTGTTTGCTCTGCGTAATGATGGGGTTGTGACCGTAATCAAAGAGCTCAATGGCCATTGCAGAGCGCTGTGAAGGGTCCTCATCGTACAGCAATACGGTTCTGGGTTCACTTCTGTTACTGGCGACAAAAAGTTCAGCAATTTTTTCACTTTTAAAAAGTGCAAAGTTAATACTTTCATGGTAAAAAGTATGAATGGTATTGAATTTTGCATGATCATAATCACAAAATCCGACGATAATATGTTTTTGATGACGAATATTGGTCAAAAGTTTGACAAAAACATCTAATCCGTTTTTATTAAAAAAGATTACTTTTTTCAAAGAAACAAGGAGCATGTCGATGTTGAGCGATTCGGTGGCTTTGATGTCCTCGATGGTTAAAAAACTCGGTGCATTGTTTCCGTCCAGGAATCCCTGTAAATGAAAAATTCCGATACGCCCTTTTACTACTGCTCGCATGCGTATCCAATCACCTGACTAAAAGATTCGTAGATGTCTTGCACAAATTCTATTTTAAAATCGATAAACTCATTGAGGCCGGCACTAACATAAGGGGGTTGACTGAGTTCATAAAAGAGAAGTAAATGCATCCACTGCGCCAATACGCGCTCTTGGGAGGAAAGATTTTGCTCAACGGCGGATGCGGAGCGTATCAGAGAAACAATCCGTTCAGACATTTCCCATTTGCGCGCAATTTCCCCTGAAATATCAAAGAGGCCGCTTCCGCTGATCCGAAACAAAATCGTATTGAAGTCCAGCGCTTTAACGCTGCGGAGTTGTTCTACCTCCGTCTTTCGTGACGCAAATAAGGCTTCGCACACAATAATACTCGCAGGGATCAAAGAGATAGCGCTTTGAATCTCTTTATCATTGATTTTAAGATGAGCAAGGATCGCTTCCCAATGCTTACTGATAGAGGCTTGAAGGTCATAAAATTGGTGATTACTAAAAGTGAAGAGTTCCCATTTTTTAGGCGTTAATAAACTTAATAGATAATTGTAGAGAGTTTGCTGTGCTCCGCCCAGCCCGAGAATACCAAAAATTTGGGCTACGTCGGTAACTTCATTTCGAAAGCCGTAAATGGGACGATTTACCAATGTCTTAAGATAAAGGCTTAACGCCGGATCTTCTGACGCACATTTGGCGGCCTTTTGCAAGTCACCAGCACGTACATGATTGAGTGCTTCTTGTACGACACTAGGCGCTGCAGGGATGCTTTGAATATAAAGGGCTATTTCTTCTGATGTTATCACGGTATAGGGTTATCCAATGTTTTTGTCTATTGTAGTGGGAGAAAATTAAACTATTCCTTAAATATCCCTTTTGTGGTGTAAAGATTGTGTAGAAAATGCTTTTAAGGTAGCCTTTTGGTTGAAGTTGCTATTATTCGCAACCTAAATTTACGCAAGGAGCCTCAAATGGCAAGAAGATGTGCTATTAGCGGTAAAGGCCCAATGAGCGGGAACAACGTTTCTCACGCTAAAAATAGAACAAAGCGTCGTTTTTTACCAAACCTTCGCACTGTTCGTATTACGCTTGAAGACGGAACCACGAAAAAAATCAGAATCGCTGCTTCAGAGCTTCGTACTCTTAAAAAAGATTCGTAATCTCCCGCGTGGTGTCCCACGCATTTCGGGAATCTTTCCCGATCTTTTCTCTCAATTTCCTTAAATCCTTCAACACTTTCCTTTAACCTTATTCTAGGCACGAATGTTTATAATACCAGCATTACTAATTTAGGAGTTTTTCCCTATGTACACAATTGAAAGCATTAATGGCGGCGTATGCGCTGCAGAGGGTTTTTATGCCGATGGAATTCATATTGGGCTCAAAAAAGAGGGGGCGAAGGATCTCGCATTCATCTATTCCGATACCCCCTGCGCCATAGCATCGGTTTTTACGACCAATAAAATGACGGCGGCACCGATACGCCATTTCCGTACAAAAGGGGAGTTTGAGGGAAATTTTGTCCTGATTAATTCTAAAAATGCCAATGCGATGACGGGACCTGAGGGGATAAAAGACATTGACGATGTGTTACATGCCCTTGATGCCAAATTTCCTCAAATACAACATCCGGTCATGAGCTCCACAGGAGTCATCGGCGTACGTCTCCCAAAGGAGAAAATCATTGAGGGGGCGATGAGCTTTGATCTGACAAGCAGAGAGGGAAATAACGCTTCCGAAGCGATTATGACGACGGACACGTTTGCAAAATGGATCTCTTTTGAGGTAAAGCTTGAGGGGGGAAAATCATTTCGTATCGGAGCAATGGCCAAGGGGGCGGGGATGATCAATCCTGCCATGGCAACCATGCTGTGTTTTATCACGACCGATGCGTTAGTCGATAAAACAACGATGCAAACGATATTGGATACATGCACCAAAACGACGTTTAATGCGGCAAGCGTCGATGGCGATACCTCGACGAATGATACGGTTTTGTTGATGGCCAATGGACAAAGCGGTACGTTTCATCACGCAGCTTTCAGCGAGGTGCTGGAATCAATCATGCTCTTTTTAGCCAAAGAGATGGTACGAGACGGTGAGGGGGCGACAAAGCTGGTGACCTACAAAGTAACCGGAGCCAAAGGTAATAGAGAGGCAGAAATCGCTGCAAAAGCGTTATCAAACTCACTGCTTGTCAAAACAGCTCTTTTCGGCCAAGATCCTAACTGGGGGCGTATCGCTTCGACGGTAGGGGCCAGCGGGGTTGAGTGCGACGAAGCACATTTAAGTATTTGGTTCGACGATGTGTGCGTTTACCGAAAGGGGGAGCTTCTTTTTGATGAAAAACTGGAGCCCCTCGCTGCGGCGGTCATGCAAAAAAATGCTTTCACGATCCATTGCGATATCGGATTGGGTGAGGGCGGTTTTACGGCATATGGATGCGATTTGGGTCACGAATACGTCAAAATCAATGCGGATTATCGAACCTAATCTTAACCGCATGCTAAGTGATGGCTGGTTATAATTCCACCAATTTAACGGCAACAGGATAACTCAATGCGCGGATACAAAATTTTCAGCGGTTCTGCATGTACCGAATTTTCGGTCGAAGTCTGTAAAACACTCGATGTCCCTCTCTCAAAGGCGGAAATAAAGCGCTTTAGCGACGGTGAGATAAACGTCCAAATCGCTGAAAGCGTTCGTGGTCGAGATGTGTTTATTATACAAAGTACCGGCGCACCTTCCAATGACAACCTTATGGAATTGTTGATTATGACCGATGCCCTGCGCCGCTCGTCTGCCAGTTCGATTACCGCGGTAGTCCCCTATTTCGGATATGCGCGTCAAGATCGTAAAGCGGCCCCGCGTGTCCCTATCACGGCGCGGCTTGTTGCCGATATGTTTGAAAAAGCGGGGATTGATCGTGTCGTCACGATTGACTTGCACGCAGGTCAAATCCAAGGATTTTTTGACATTCCGGTGGATAACCTCTACGGTTCTATCATTTTCCAAGAGTACATCAGCTCCAAAAATCTTGCCAATCCCGTTATCGCTTCTCCGGATATCGGGGGCGTTGCCCGGGCCCGTTATTTTGCTGAAAAGCTGGGGCTTGAGATGGTAATCGTTGACAAGCGGCGTGAAAAAGCGAACGAGTCTGAGGTCATGAACATCATAGGCGACGTCGAGGGGAAAGATGTTATTATGATCGATGATATGGTCGATACGGCCGGAACGATGGTAAAAGCTGCCGCTGCACTTAAAAAACGGGGGGCAACCTCAGTTATGGCGTGTGCGACACATGCCGTTTTGAGCGGTAACGCATACGATAACATCAACAACGGAGAGCTCGATGAACTCGTTGTTTCCAATACGTTGGTTCTTCGCGGCCACAGTGACAAAATCAAAGTTATCAGTGTGGCTCCGCTGTTTGCTGAAGTCATCCGTCGTGTTTATCACAACGAGAGCGTTAACAGTTTGTTCAGCTAATGGATAACATTCGCAACTTTTCAATCATCGCTCATATCGACCACGGTAAGAGCACCTTGGCCGATCGTATCATCCAAGAGTGCGGTTCCGTCACTGAGCGTGAAATGGGCAAGCAGATGATGGACACGATGGACATCGAGCAAGAACGGGGCATCACGATCAAAGCGCAAAGCGTCCGTCTCGATTACGTTAAAGACGGTAAGCCCTATGTTCTCAATCTAATCGACACACCAGGCCACGTCGATTTTAGTTATGAAGTGAGCAAATCACTTGCCGCCTCTGATGGGGCACTGCTTATTGTTGACGCGGCACAAGGGGTAGAAGCTCAAACCATTGCCAATGTCTATCTTGCGATGGAAAACAACCTCAAGCTCATCCCCGTTATCAATAAAATCGACCTTCCCTCCGCGGAACCTGAGCGGGTTGCGGAAGAGATCGAAACAACGATCGGTATCGATGCGACGGACGCGTTGCTCATCTCGGCGAAAACGGGGGTCGGTATCCGTGAGCTGATCGATGCGATTGTCGATCGTATCCCTCCTCCAAGCGGAGATCCAACGGCCACGACCAAGGCGCTCATTTACGATTCTTGGTTTGACGCGTATCAGGGGGCAATGGCTCTTGTGCGGGTATTTGATGGCGAGATCAAGATGAATCAGATGGTAAGACTTATGCACAATGGTGAAAACCATCAGGTGCTCGAGCTGATGTATCCCCATCCCCTTCGTCGTCAAAAGACGCAAGCTATCAAAAGTGGTGAAGTCGGGATTGTTGTTCTGGGACTCAAAGATGTCGGCAGTATCCGCGTAGGCGATACGATCACCGATGCGAAAAATCCTGCACGTGAGCCTGTAGCGGAGTATGCTCCAGCGAAACCGTTCGTCTTTGCAGGGCTTTATCCGATCGATACGGATGAGTTTGAAGCGGTTCGTGATGCACTGGACAAACTCAAGCTCAATGACAGCAGTCTGAGTTATGAACCTGAAACCTCGGTAGCGCTGGGCTTTGGCTTCCGCGTAGGGTTTTTGGGAATGCTTCATATGGAAGTAATCAAAGAGCGGTTGGAGCGAGAATTTAATCTCGATTTGATCGCCACTGCCCCTTCGGTTGTCTATAAGGTGTATAAAACCGATGGAACGATGATCGAGGTGCAGAATCCCAGCGACCTACCTGAACCGCAATTTATCGAGCGTATCGAAGAGCCGTATGTCAAAGCGACCGTGATCACCCCTGTGGATTATTTGGGTAACGTCATGACGCTGGTGACCAACAAGCGCGGAATGCAAGAGAAAATGGATTATCTCAATGAGACGCGGGTAATGCTCGAATATTCGATGCCGATGAATGAGATCGTCGTCGATTTTTACGATAAACTCAAATCAACTTCCAAAGGGTACGCGAGTTTCGACTATGATCCTATCGAATTTAGAGACGGAGATTTGGTCAAACTCGACGTCCGTGTGGCTGGCGAGGTCGTCGATGCCCTCAGTGTTATTGTCCCTCGTACCTCTGCCGATTTTCGTGGACGTGCGCTGGTCAAGAACATGAAAGAGATCGTTCCTCGACAGCTTTTTGAAGTGGCGATCCAGGCGAGTATCGGTAATCGGGTCATCGCCCGTGAGACGGTTAAGTCGATGGGCAAAAACGTTACCGCCAAGTGTTACGGCGGAGATATATCCCGTAAACGTAAACTTCTCGATAAACAAAAAGAGGGTAAAAAACGGATGAAGGCGATTGGGCGAGTACAGCTTCCCCAAGAGGCATTTATGTCTGTCCTCAAAATGGACTAACATGCGCTGCATGATGTGCGAGAGATGGAGCATCTTTTCGCATATCTGTCGCACCTGTCAAGAATCCTTTCTCACCCCACAACTCTATCAACGTAAAATTTTAGGTTCCATCCCCGTCTACTCTTTTTTCCCCTACAGCGACATCGAACCACTACTCCTTACCAAACATACCGATTTGGGGCATTATATCTATACGATAATGGCAAAACGTTCGATGGAGCGTTTTGCGAGAGAGTGGAGTTATGAGAATAAGGTGGCGTCTATAAGCATCGATGATCATGCCGCGAGCGGCTACGCGCATACGGCAGTCCTCAATCGAGCGTTGAAATCACCCCTTATTACGCCGCTGTACGGAAGACTGCGTGCCTCGCAGCACCATAAATATGCGGGAAAGAGTGTGGAAGAGCGTCTCTTAAATCCGAGGAACTTTCGGTACGCTCCGTTTGAGGAGGGAGAGGTGATTTTGGTCGATGATATCGTCACGACGGGGACGACTCTAACCGAAGCTGCCGAAACGCTTCATTCGCACGGCAAAAAGGTCATTCTTTGTCTTACGCTGACGGATGCGCAGACAAAGGTTTGAGATGATCATACGGGGCTAAAGTTGCGAGCCGTGTATCGACGATGGCGCGCCCGATCGTGAAGTGGTACAAACTCTGATACCGCTCGTTGGTAATCCCTAACAAACGGTGCACATCATCGTCCAAGAAACACCCAATACCCGTCGCACTGAGACCCATAGTGGTTGCTTCGCAATAGAGCATTTGCCCCAACGCACCGCATTCGTGATAAAGGTGCTTGTAGGCAGGGGCTCCATGCTCTTCGAGTGTTGGAGCAAAACGGCACAGCATCCCGAAACAAAAAGCCCCCTCTTTGGCGATGTCTTGATTGCAGGAGATCATTTTGGCAGGACCTCTATAATCGCCGGCTCGCAGTAAAAAGAGCCGGTTATCCAATCCCTCCTGCTCTTTCCACTCGAACTCTGGGCTGAGCGATTCACGAAGCGGTTTTAGTTCATCGCTATTACGGACAAAAAGATAGAGTCCCGGTTCCATATCGATAACGCGGTGGACAAAGAGGAGAAAGTGGACGTCTGGGGTATCGTGCAGATCATCACAGGCGTTTAGCAACTGCAGAAATTGTTCTTTGGTAATCGATGAGCTGTCCATCGCCTGCGCGCTTCTGCGTTTGAGAAAAATCTCTGCAGAACCTTTGGAAGGTGCTGGGACGGAGCGTTTGGTATCCAAAACGGCGGTGGGATGATAATTCCCTTGTGTCGCTTCGTCTATCACTGCCAAGATCGGCCATGGGTGGTGGGATGGGCTCAAATTATTGGCAACCGAGGATAGGTGGGGGATACTCGGTAGAGTGAGAGAGGTCGGAGCTTCTTGCGGAGAGATCCAGAGCAACATATCCGGGGACTCGAGTTCATCGGGATGAAATCGCTCAAGCTGATCCAGTCCGCAGAGACAAGCGAGCGCTGACGTATCCGCACTGATGAGAGTACTGTTCCATCCCAGAGACTTTGCGCTTAGGC
>JAUXSZ010000059.1 GCA_030679635.1 Sulfuricurvum sp.
GATTTAGCTTTGGAAGAGTGGTACAACGCTATAAAATCGGCCGATACAATCGAGAAAATCGAAGAGATTCGGATTGCTGTCTTTGGAAAAAAAGGGATTATGAACGCAGAGTTCGCCCGTATGAAAGATATTCCAGATGCCGAAAAAGGGATATTTGCAAAAGAACTTAATATCCATAAAGAGGGTTTAAATGCATTGCTAGTTGAGCGCAAGTTGGTTTTAGCACTTGCGCATCTTGAGCAGACGATGAAAGCCGAAGCGATTGACGTCAGTCTTTATTCTCCCCTCAGCGAGCGAGGTTCGCTTCATCCGGTATTAGAAACTATGGATCGTATTGTTGAATATTTTACAGCGATGAATTTTTCGGTTCAAACAGGACCTATGATCGAAGATGATTTTCATAACTTCGAGGCATTGAACCTTCCGAAATACCACCCTGCGCGTGACATGCAAGATACCTTTTATTTCAAAGATGCCATGCTGTTACGTACCCATACCTCTCCCGTGCAAATTCGGACGATGCTAAGTACACAGCCCCCGATTCGGATGATTGCACCGGGTGCCGTATTCCGCCGTGATTATGATTTAACCCATACGCCGATGTTTCATCAAGTAGAGGGTTTGGTCGTTGAGGAAGCAGGAAAAGTCTCTTTTTCAAATTTAAAATTTATCCTTGAAGATTTTTTGAAAACGATGTTTGGTGATATTGAGGTTCGTTTTCGTCCGAGCTTTTTCCCTTTCACGGAACCCTCAGCCGAAGTCGATATCAGTTGTATTTTTTGCGGAGGCGAGGGATGCCGTGTCTGTTCAAAAACAGGTTGGTTAGAGGTATTGGGATGCGGTATTGTGGATCCGAATGTCTTTAAAGCAGTAGGCTATGAGAATGTCAGCGGTTACGCGTTTGGTCTTGGGGTTGAGCGTTTTGCGATGTTGATACATCGTATCGGAGATTTACGATCTCTTTTTGAGGGTGATGTTAGATTATTGGAGCAGTTTAGATGATCGTTACAAAGAATTGGCTAAATGAATGGATTGATCTAAGTGCGGTAGATACCGAACAGCTCCTTAAAACGTTTAATGCTATCGGTTTGGAAGTCGATCGTCATGAAACCATGCGAGTGCCTGATAAAGTTGTTATCGGTTTTGTTGAGAGTTGTGAGCGTCATCCGGATGCGGATAAACTCAACGTATGTCAGGTAAATACGGGGTATGAAGTACGTCAAATTGTTTGTGGCGCTTCGAACGTACGTGCGGGTATTCATGTTGCCATTGCTATGGTGGATGCCGAGCTCCCAGGCGGATTAAAAATCAAAGCAGCAAAACTGCGGGGTATGGAATCGTTAGGGATGATCTGTTCGGCAAAAGAGATCGGATTGCCGTCAATGGGCGAGGGGATCATGATTCTTGATGCCAGTATCGGTGAACTGATCATAGGTAAAGATCTGAATATGTATCCTATATTTAATGATGATATCATTGAGATTGAGCTGACGGCTAACCGCGGAGATTGTTTGAGTGTTCACGGTATTGCCCGTGATTTAAGTGCTGCATTTAATAAAGAACTGCGCGAAATTCAACAAAAAGAAGAGCAAGAAGGTCAGCTAGGTATCGGGCGTATTTTACAGCTTCAGCATACGGATATGTATGATGTTGAACTTCTTTTTGGTGCGGTAGATATTAAAGAATTGAAGGTCCCTTGCCTCGTAGCCTTACGGTTGGCTATCATCGAAGAGAGCTATTTCACGGTGCTTGATGCGTTCTTACAATACACGACACACACGACCGGCGTTATCTTGCGGGCGTATCCTTTTAGTTTGTTAGAAGAGACTCTCAATGCTAAATCGATCATTTCTCTTAGCAAAGACGATAATGGTTATGCTTCATTGTACGGTAAAGAAAAACTCTCTGTGATTGGTGTTTCACAAGAAAAAGAAGCTCACTTTAGCGGGAATGAAGGGCTGGCAATTATCGAAGCGAGTTACATTCCACCTGAAATTATTTCACAAATGATGGGTGAAGCGAAAATTGAGAGTTGCGCCCATTATTATCGTACCTCCAGAGGAAGTGAGCCAAAACTGAATACAGGCATGCGCTATGCCATGGATCTGTTTGAACACTATTCACAATCCACTATTTATGCCGGCCATTTAGAGCTTCAGTCTCCCCGAGATGCCCGGATCATTACCATGGGTGAAAGCGAATTTGAATCGTTTATTGGTATGAAAGTTGATAAGACAACCTTGACTCATATTTTGAAAAATTTAGGGATGGTGGTTAGCAACCCGAAAGCATCCATTTTTGCGATAACCATACCTCATTTTCGGCACGATATCATCAATAAACAAGACATTGTTGAAGAGATCGTCCGTATCGTCGGGATCGATAATATCCCTTCCAAGCCTCTCGTATTTGCGGAAAATAACCAAAATACGGATGATTTGGAAACGTATCGTAAAATACGGATGTATCGACAGCGCTCAGCACAAAGCGGTTTTTTCGAAAGTGTCCATTTTGTTTTTAACGAGCGTGCCGTATTGGAACGTTTTGGATTTGAATGTACGCAGGAGAGCAAAGAACTACTCAACCCTATTACGGCCACCATGGATACCTTGCGTCCAACGTTGCTGATGGGATTGTTACACTCAGCCAGTGCCAACGTCAAAGTGAATCAGAAAAAGATTGCCTTATTCGAGTGCGGGATGGTTTTTGATACCAACCGTTTTGAGAGTAAGCGTCTTGCTTTTGTTATCAGCGGTGCATCGGAGCAGGACAAGCTTTCAAATGCAGGTAAAGCACCGACGATTGATTTGGCAACATTTTCTCAGCGCATTTCGGATGTTGTAGGGGAGTTCGAACTGTCGGCGCATACCGCTAGTCATGCATTGGCTCATCCTTATATGTGTGCGAAAGTAATGATTGGGGGCAAAGAAGCCGGAGAGCTTTTCCGTGTTCACCCCCGTATTGAAGAAGAACTGGATCTGGCTCACACGTATGTATGTGAACTTGATATGGATCAGCTTCCATATGGACTCATTCAAGCGAAACCGTTTTCAAAATATCAAGCTTCCCTCAGGGATTTG
>JAUXSZ010000108.1 GCA_030679635.1 Sulfuricurvum sp.
ACCAATTGGACGTGAAGTTCGTCATTCTGGTTTCATGAAAATCGTATCCCTTGCTCCAGAGGTTGTATGATGGCAAAATTTAATTTCAAAAAAGGCGACATTGTTGAAGTGATCGCCGGTGACGATAAAGGGACTAAAGCAGAATTGCTTCAAGTTATGCCTAAGAAGAACAAAGTAATCGTTAAGGGTGTTCGTGTTGCGAAAAAAGCGATCAAACCTAGCGAGCAAAATCCACAAGGCGGATTCTTGAACAAAGAGATGCCTGTACATGCATCTAATGTCCGTAAAGTGGAGGCGTAATCATGGCACGTTTAAAAGATAAATATCTTGCACTTAAGCCTGAGCTTCAAACAGCTCTTGGTATTGCAAATGTTATGCAGCTTCCAAAACTTGAAAAAGTGATTATCTCAGTAGGTTGTGGTTTCGCAATGAAAGACAACAAATTGATCCAAAACATCCAAGACACGATCAGCAGTATTGCTGGTCAGCGTGCATCAGTCGTTGTTGCTCGTAAATCTGTTGCGGGTTTTAAAGTACGTGAAGGGATGCCGGTTGGTGTTAAAGTAACATTACGCGGCGCTCAAATGTATGATTTCATGGACAAATTGATCAGTGTTTCCCTTCCTCGTATGAAAGACTTCCGTGGTATTCCACGTAACGGTTTTGACGGTCGCGGAAATTACAACTTCGGTCTTACCGAGCAGTTGATTTTCCCTGAAGTTGATTACGATTCAATTATGCAAATCCACGGTATGAATATCACTGTGGTAACATCTGCAACCGCTGACAAAGATGCTTTCAAGATGCTTGAAATGCTTGGTATGCCGTTTGCAAAAGGAAGAGAATAATGGCTAAAAAGTCAATGATCGCAAAAGCGAAACGCACACCTAAGTTTGCGGTTCGCGGCTATACTCGCTGTCAGATTTGTGGTCGTCCACACTCTGTTATCAGTGATTTCGGTATTTGTCGCATATGCTTTCGTAAGATGGCAAATGAAGGGTTACTCCCAGGCGTTAGAAAGTCAAGCTGGTAAGTCCGGCTCGATACTCCTAATAGTTAGATAAGGAAAATAAATGATTAATGATTTAATCTCGGATTCGTTGACTCGTATCCGAAATGCGGCTATGCGTCGCTTGGATTCTACAACTTTGATGCATTCAAAAGTTGTTGAAGCAGTTGTTGCCATTTTGGCTGACAAAGGTTACATTGAGAGCTTTAACGTTGTTGAAAACGGCGTAAAAAAGAGCATCAATGTTGTTTTAAAATACGACAATGGTCGTACAGTTATTAACGAAGTAAAGCGTGTTTCTAAACCGGGACGTCGTGTTTACAAAGGTAAAGATGAACTGAAGCGTTTTAAAAACGGTTACGGTACTATTATTGTTAGTAGCTCAAGAGGGGTTCTTCCGAACGACAAAGCTTTCGAGCTTGGTGTTGGCGGCGAAGTCCTTTGTACGATTTGGTAAGGGGATAAGATGTCACGTATTGGAAAACTTCCTATTTCTATCCCAGC
>JAUXSZ010000120.1 GCA_030679635.1 Sulfuricurvum sp.
AGAGGCGCATGGAGCGAAACTGTTTCCACCCGACGGAGAGCTTTTCGAGCCGTTTGGCATTCATCCCTTTGATTTCCATGAGCCGCTCAATATCATTTTCCAAAATTTCTACAAGCCCCTCTTGGCCGTAACGTTCGATGAGTTCGGCGGTGAGTTTTTTCGTAAACCCTTTGACGACGCGGTTGAGAAAAAAGAAGAGTTCGTTTTGGTTGACGAGGAGCGATTCGGCTTTGAAGGTTTTGCCGTAATTTTTGTGAACTTCCCACTCTCCCTTAAGGGTGATGGCGGCATTGGTGAGATTTTCTACATCGCTTTCGTAATAGTGGGCGCTGATTTTTTCACCGCTTTTCAACGCGGCAATAAAAAAGCCGTTATTCTCATAAATGATTTTATCGATTTGACCGATGAGTGTTTGCATGACGCGATTGTAGCGAAATCTAGAGGAAGGTAGAAAATTTATGACACCATGAGTAGGTTCTCCTTTTCAGATTAATCCTCATACTGGGTATAGATCGTATGAACTTCATGGGTGTTTTCGACAAAAATTTTGACGAGTGAGGGATCGAAATGGCTTCCGGAATTTTCTTTTAAAAAATTGATTGCCTCTTCAAACGACCATGCTTTTTTGTAGGGACGGCGAGAGGTGAGAGCATCGAATACATCGGAAATAGCGACAATACGGCCATAAAGAGGGATTTCATCTCCACTCAAACCTTTGGGATATCCACTTCCGTCATATTTTTCATGGTGGCTCAGAGCGATGATATGGCCCGCGATAAGATAGGGGCTGGTGGCATCTCTAAGTATATTGGCACCTATGGAGGCATGATTGCGCATAACAATCATCTCTTCATTATCGAGCTTGCCGGATTTGAGGAGGATATGATCGGGTGTTCCTACTTTACCGACATCGTGCAAAGGGGCAGAAAAGCGTAAAATATCCTGCTCTTGATGAGAGAGCTTGAGATGTTTGGCCATCATCACAGCATAGTCCGATACCCGTTTGACGTGATTGGAGGTCTCTTCGTCTTTGTATTCTGCCATACGGGAGAGGACACGAAGTGTTTCGTGCTCTTTTTCCACCAGGCTCAGGTATGCTTCGGCCACTTCGGTCGTATCGTATACGGTTCCAACCATGTAGGTAGGTTCGCCAATTTCATTATAGTGAGCATTTCCCCGTTCATGGACATATTTGATTTGATTTGCAACAACGATACGGTGCTGCACCGTATACGATGTTTGGTGATGAATGGCATAATCGACGGCATGTTGAACTTTTTCACGATCATCGGGATGGACGAACTGCAAAAATTTCTCATACGTTGCGGGAATCGATTGTGGCGTCAGGCCAAAGATACGGTACGTTTCATCCGACCAATGCAAGTTCCCGCTCATGATGTCCCATGTCCAGCTGCCGAAGTGGGTGATCTGCTGGGCGATCTCAAGATCGTGTACGGTTTGCTGAAGCTCCTGTGTTGCTTTGTTGACTTGATCCCGAAGCAGTTTTTCCTGATTGCCCAAATAGACGATGGCACGGCGTAGTTTGATGAAGTTTTGAACGCGGTTAAGTAAAATAGCTTTGTTGATCGGTTTGGTAATAAAATCGTTAACACCGACGCGCAAGGCTTGAATTTGAATGGTATCTTCGGCATCACTGGAAGTAATCATGATAACAGGAATTTCTGAGTCAACTTTTTTAATTTCTTCGGTCAGCTCGCTCCCATTCATTTGCGGCATGTGATAATCGACGAGCACCATGTCGCACGGATGTGTTTGGATGTATTGCAAGGCATCCAGGGGATCGGTAAAGTTAACGAAGGTAGCATTCAGAGGGCCCAAATAGGTTTGGATCAGCAAAAGATTCATGTCGTTGTCGTCAATATTGATGATGATAAACGATTTGTCACCGGTCATAAAAAAATTTCTTCTTTCATCCATTGGATATTTTTTTCGGTCTCTGTACGTATGTTCTCAAGGCTCTCCATCTTTTCCTCCTGTGAGAGCGAAGCCACCTCTTTTTCAAAGCGCTCACATGCATTTCCCAAGGATTCGAGAAAAAGATTGTTAGAAATCCCTTTGAGTGAATGCATCGCCATTTTCAGCTGTGCCGCATCGTCGGGATTCTCTTGAATCTGGGTCAAAATGACTTGAGCGTTGCTGATAAACTTTTTAAACAGCTCTGTCACGACCTCTTCAGGCAGTTCAAGCTGTGAGGCGACGGTCGTCTTGAGGCTCTTCTGTATGGCTTTATCAGAATGCATGATTGGTTCCATTCTTATCTCGGGTGTGTTTTTAGGGTGTGTATGGGAGATAAAAAGTTCTTTGAGTATTTTGACGAGCTCTTTTTTTTGCAGCGGTTTGACCAAATATCCATCAAGCCCTTGCTGAAGGTATTGAGTGATATTGGCAGCCACAGCATCGGCACTCAGCCCGATGATCGGAGTATGAGGAACACCTGCTTCTTGTTCATAGTACAGAATTTTCTTGGTAGCGGTGATGCCGTCCATATTGGGCATATTGATATCCATCAATACCAGATCGTAGCTATTGCGGATAAATTTTTTCACCGCTTCATAACCGTCACAGGCAAGATCATGATCAATTTTTAGTTTTTTCAGCAGCTCTTGGATATAGAGCTGATTAACCTCATTGTCTTCAGCAACAAGGACTCGTAGCCCTTGAAAAGTGACTGATTCGTTCTGTTTTGGTTGAGGAGGGATCCGTTGGTTATCGATTTCAAGCCGTTTGGCTATGGTAGACCAGCTGAGCTCCTCGGTCAAGCAAAATACATTGTCCGCCGCAAAAGAGAGAGGGGTATTAGTGGTGCTTGCGGGGATAATGAAAAGTTTTGCTTTAGTGAATCGTTTGGAGGCATTGAGTATCTCCTCAACGCTCATCGACTCCATAAAGAGAACGATATGGAAATCTGAATGGTCCGGGAGATCATCCAGTGTAGGGGCTCGACAGAGATGCGTATCACAGCAGGCAAACCCTTTTAGATACCGCTCAACCAGTCGAAATCGTGCGGAGGGTTCACCGAAGGGCAAATAGAGATGGGTGGTATGGTGTTGGCATTGATACTGGGAAGCTTGGGAGTTGAAAACAAAGTCCAATGCAGTCTGAAAGACACTTCCAACTCCTTGAATGCTTTTAAACGAGAGATGCCCCCCCATGGCAGAAAGGACTCGTATAACGATATTAAGCCCCAGCCCCGTCCCTCCGTATTCTCTCGAGATAGAGTTGTCGGCTTGGACAAACGGTTTGAAGATATTCGCTTTATGCTTATGCTTAACCCCGATCCCCTCATCCGCGACGGTGAAGCCGATGGTCACTTTTTTCTTGTCCATTTTGAGCTTCTTGACCCGAACATAGACCTTTTTTCCAGTAGAGGTAAATTTGATTGCATTGCTGATGAGATTAATGAGTATCTGCTTGAGACGCAGTAAATCGGTGTCGATTTTTTCTGGGAGTTTAGGATCGAGATAAACGAGTAAATCAACCCCCTTTTTGGCCGCTTGGGCATAGAACGGGTAGATCATCGCTTCGAGTTCGCCGATAATATTAACCGGTTCGAAGGTCAGATTAAGCTGCTCCTGATCCATTTTCATCACATCCAAAATGTCGTTGATGATTTGGCGGAGGGTTTCGCCGCTGGAGGTGATCGCTTTGAGATATTTGAGTTGCTGATCATCCATATCGGTTTCACTGAGCAAGTCAGAAAATCCCAAAATCCCGTTGAGCGGAGTTCGGATTTCATGGCTCATGGTGGCCAAAAATCGGCTCTCTGCCTCCGAAGAGGCTTTGGCTTCGCGAAGAGCGCGGTTGAGGTCGGTGACATCGTCCAACGTGACGAGATAGCAAATCCCTTTGGTAAAACTGTTATCCGGAATTTTTTCAACGTGAATGGCGAACACATGATGATTACCGAAGCGGTCTTTCATCATGACTTTGACAAAGGTATCTCGCATTTCGTAGAGACGATCAAGCCAAACGTAGTGCTCGCCGTGCTTGACGGTGAATGCTCCATCAACCTCTAAAAAAAGTTCATGCAGATTCTTGCATCCGCACGTCTCAGGTTTCAAATTTTCAATCCCCAAAAATTTTATAAAATTCGAGTTGGATTGGCGTACCCCTTCAATTTTATCAACCATACAGATGAGACTGGTTTGAGCATCGAGAACATTTTGGATTTGGCGGCGCTGATCTTCGATTTCGTGCTGTTTTTCGATCAGCGGCGTAACGTCATGGCGGATACTGATGTATTCCATAATCGTCTCATTGTCGTCGAGTATGGGAGCAATGGTACTGTCCACATAGTAGGTGGTTCCGTCTTTTCGGCGGTTCATGATGATACCGTGAAATATTTTTTTATCACGGAGTGTCTGCCATATCTGTTCGAATACCATCGGGCTGTTGTCTGGATGACGGATAATATTGTGCGGCTGTCCTATCAGCTCCTGCTGAGTGTACCCGCTGATATGGCAAAACTCCTCGTTGACGTAGGTGATGAGCCCTTTGGTGTCAGCTTTGGAGACGATGGAGCTCGACTCGATCATCGCTTTGAGCTGGCTGGAGAGAGAATGCTCATATTTAAGCCGTTTTTTACTGATACGGTAATCGAGATGATGGGTAATCATCGAGAGGAGTTTTTCATGAGAATAGGGCGCTACCAAAACATCATTTACTCCTGCACGGTACAGTTTAGGGGAGAGATTATGTGCATCAAAATCGAGTAAAACAACGATCGGTATTTCTAATAATTTTTGGATTCTAACATAGTGTATAAACTCAAATGCCTCTTTGATATGTTCGGTATTTTTGAGATCTATGACCAAAAGATCGGGGAAGTCGTGGGCATGGTGTTCCCATTCTTCTTTAATTTCATGACAATTGTTTAAAAAACAAGTGTGATAATGGCGATGAGAAATCAGCTTTTTGAGTTTTTGTCGGGTAAATTCGGCATCGCTGATGATAGAGATGCTGTATTCGATATTGGTTTGTATCGTTTCGAAAAGACGTAACAGATCGTCAATCACCTGGTTTAGAGGTTCGTTTTTGTAAAAATACTCCAGAATTCCGCATTCAAAGAGAGAATCGCGTCGCTCGTGATTGAGATTGGACGTAAAGATAACTATTCCTGCACTTTCAGGGGTATTTAGATAGGTGCACAAGGTAAATTCGTTGCACGATTGGTACATCGGATCGACAATAATAAAATGCGGATGTTGAGCTAAGATTGCTGAAATCTCGTCGGAGCTAAATGCTTGCAATACAGTACATCCGGCATTGCGCAACTGCTCACTGATCAGATGATTGAGTGTTTTATCCGTATCGATCACCGCGACCGTATAATCGCAGATTTTGGCAGGTTCTGTGAGAGTGTTAATGCTATTCATGCATATATTTTAGCATGAGTTAAAGATAAATCAAACCGTCTAATCATAGAAAAATAATTAGGCTTTGACGCGTAAAATACGCTCTTCTTCCTGTCCTTTGTAAAGTTCCGCACACCCACGGGAGAGCTCACGGATTTTGAGGATGTAGTTGGCTCGTTCTGTCACCGAGATCGCTTTGCGCGCATCGAGGGTGTTAAATGTATGAGACGCCATCATGCACAGATCATAAGCAGGAAGAGGAAGCTGTGCATCCAAACACCGTTTGCACTCGGCCGCTTTAGCTTCAAACTCGGCAAAAAGCATGGCCGTGTCGGCGATTTCAAAATTGTATTTGCTAAACTGAATTTCGCCTTCTTTGTGGATATCGCGATAGAGAGTTTTACCGTATTGATTCTCACTCCAAACGATGTCAAACACCGTATCAACCCCTTGGAGATACATTGCCAGACGTTCGGTACCATAGGTAATCTCAACAGCAACGGGATCACACGCGATTCCCCCTACTTGTTGAAAATAGGTGAACTGTGTCACCTCCATCCCGTTGAGCCACACTTCCCAACCTAGCCCCCATGCCCCGAGTGTCGGAGAT
>JAUXSZ010000121.1 GCA_030679635.1 Sulfuricurvum sp.
TTTTATCTTCCAAGGTAAGCATAATCTCACGAATTAAATCTAAATCTCTTTTCATCGTTTTTCCTTCTTCCCATCTTCCCCAACCAAACTCGTCAAAGCACGGTTTCGGATTTCGCTGAGGCTTATCATAAAGTTGCTTTCATATTTTTCAAATTATCACCATGTATTTTTATTTGTTAAAAGATGATAGTGGATTACGGCTTCAAGGTGACTAAAAAAGGGGGGGGAAAGCTGGATTCCCGATCGAGTCGGGAATGACGGAGAGAACACCCTTCGACAAAACAAGGGTACCGCTCGCGAAGCGATGTTTCCTTGAGCTCAGGGCGAACGGATTAAAAAATTATTTTACTTTTTCCATGTATTCACCCTCAACGGTGTTGACACGAATGATATCACCTTCAAGTACATGGTAAGGAACTTGTACAACAGCACCTGTTTCCAAGGTAGCCGG
The DNA here is from genome assembly GCA_030679635.1 of Sulfuricurvum sp. Lineage (GTDB taxonomy): Bacteria > Campylobacterota > Campylobacteria > Campylobacterales > Sulfurimonadaceae > Sulfuricurvum. The sequence continues at coordinate 452 of JAUXSZ010000121.1, forward strand.
TTTCTTGGAGCTGCTTGAGGTATCGCCCTTGAAGTTAGGAGGAGTATCAACGATTTTGAGTTCCATGATTTCTGGAGCATCAACGCTGATCGCTTTGCCGTTGTGGAAGATCATGTCGACATTGGTGCCGTCTTTGATCCATTTCATAGCATCCTCGCACTGCTCATACGACAAGCCCAATTGCTCATAACTGTCATTATCCATAAACTGTAGCATATCGCCATCATCGTACAAATACTGCATTGTTTTGTGCTCAATATTCGGCACTTCAAATTTATCTCCGGCATGAATCGTTTTTTCGATTACTTTTCCATTCATAAAACTTTTAACCTTACAACGGACAAAAGCTGCACCCTTACCCGGTTTAACGTGTTGAAAATCTACTACTTTGTATGGGATACCTGTAATTTCGAGGCGTACCCCTTTTTTGATATCGCTCATGCCGATTGTTGCCATGCTTTATTCCTTCAAAAGACTGTTTAGACTAATTTTACCCGAAAGAGCTTTGAATTCCAAACACATGTCAATTATGCTATCATCTATCTTTAAACAAATATGGATTTTAGAGCCGTTTCAGACAAAATATATGTTACAATCTAACTTATAATAGATATAAGTATCAAAAATATATCACAAGGTTTGTTTACCCATGAAGTACCTTCCCTGCCGCCTAGCCATTTTTTCTCTGTTCAGTTTATGCCAGCTTCACGCTTCGCCCCTTCCCCTCAATGAAGCGATAGAGATTGTTAAAGCGCAAAATCTTGAGATCAAAGCATCAACCCTTTCGACTCAAAGTGCCCAGCGGGATATCAAAGCTGCGCAAGGGGCCCAATACGGATCCCTGAATTTCACCCAAACAGCGACCCGTTCCAACGATGCGGGAAATGTTTT
>JAUXSZ010000122.1 GCA_030679635.1 Sulfuricurvum sp.
ATATTTACGAGCTTCAAGGTCTCAAAGAAGAGGCGTTGGAAATTTACAAAGAGATTTTGAAAAAAGATCCTGCAAACAGTGATGCTAAAATAGCAATCCGACGGCTCTCAGGAATGCGAAAAAAATTTCTTGGGGTCAATAACGAAATGAAAGCTTTTTTTGTCCAGATGGATGAAAAGGCTGAATTTATCCAGTTTGAAAGGTGGCTGTTACGCGCATGGAATTAAAAGATGTTATTTTATCGACGTTAGCCGAAATAGAAGAGATCGTTGTAAAAACTCCTTTTGAAGAAGAGGCTGTGTCTGACGATAACGCTCCTTCATTTGCCAGTATATTATCGACTGAAATGCCTTCCGGCGGATCCGATGATGAGGTTCGGATGCTAGAGGGAATTCGAGAACGTCTATTGGTTTTATTTGAAGGATTTCAATCCCCTAATAATGTCAACATCGAAGCTAAAGTAGATTTAACGCTTAACTTTTTTGAATATTTACTGGCAACGATAGATAATCGACTGGATACGATACGTTAATATTATGTGTAAATAATGGAAGTCAATATGAATGAACAATATCGTATATTAATACAGTGCAATGATGAAAAAGGGCTCGTCTATAAAGTTTCGAGTATCTTTTATCATCGAAAGTTAAATATTATTTCGAATCATGAATTTGTTGATAAGATGTATAATAAATTCTTTATGCGAAGCGTTGTAGCCGGCGATATTGATGTTGAAGATCTCAAACAAGAACTGATGAATGCACTTCCAAAAGATACCATTTTAGAAGTGATTGCCCCCCGTAAAAAACGGGTAGTTTTGATGGCCACGAAAGAGTCTCATGCCTTAGGGGACATTCTGATCCGTTACGAAGCGGGTGAATTGGATGCGGAAATTGTGGCAGTCGTTTCCAATTATGATTCACTGGAGACATTGGTTTCCAAATTTGATATCCCTTTTTATACCGTGTCGCATGTCGGGTGTGAACGTGATGACCACGAAGAGAAAGTGATTGAATGTTTAAGCCGTTTGGGAGACATTGACTACATTGTCTTAGCAAAATACATGCGCATTTTGACATCCCGTTTTGTTGAGGTGTATGAAGATAAAATTATCAATATTCATCACTCCTTCCTTCCCGCATTTATCGGGGCAAACCCTTACAAACAAGCCTATGAGCGTGGGGTCAAAATTATTGGAGCAACCGCTCATTTTGTCAATAATAATCTTGATGAGGGACCTATTATTGCGCAGGATGTTATTCATGTGGATCACGCGTATGGGTGGGAAGACATGCAACGCTCCGGTAAAGATGTCGAGAAAATAGTGTTATCCAAAGCGCTTAAATTGGCGTTAGAGGACCGTATTTTTGTGTATGCCAATAAAACGGTTATTTTTTAAAAAATGTTTAATATTGTCCTTGTAAATCCACAAATCCCCAATAACACCGGTGCAATCGGGCGTTTATGCGTGAATACCGGTTCGACCCTTCATTTGATTAAACCTTTAGGGTTTGATATTACTGAAAAAGCGGTTCGACGCGCAGGGTTGGATTATTGGCATAAAATTGATTTAAAAGTGTGGGAAAATATAGAAGAGTTTTTTGAGTCCACCCAGCAAAGTGACCGCTTTTTTTTCGCGACAACCAAAACAGATCGACCTTATTTTGATATTTCTTTTAAAGAGGGCGATTATCTCTTTTTCGGGAGTGAAACTTCGGGGATCCCTGCGGATATTTTAGAAAAATATCCGCAGCAATGTATGACCATTCCGATGACGAAGGACGGGCGTAGCCTAAATCTTGCCATTAGTACCGGAATTATTCTCTATGAAGCGATTAAACAGAATTTTACCGCTTATGGGAGGATGATGTGATTTTTCAGATATTTGATAGCATCATGCTCATCGGATTTGTTTTATTTTTGATTTATATCTTCCGTGGCTATCACCTCTCACGAATTGAGCACTATGAAGATAAAG
>JAUXSZ010000079.1 GCA_030679635.1 Sulfuricurvum sp.
TTTTTTCGACCTCATCCCCTATCCCCTCACCGCCACGATTCCGAACCGTTTTACCGATGGATATGGCGTTTCCAAAGGGGTATTGGAGCGAATTGACGCCAATGTCGTTTTTACCGTCGACAACGGGATCAATGCCGTGGAAGCTGCTGTTGTGTGCAAGGCCAGAGGGATCGATCTCATCATCACCGATCATCATACCCCCTCGGAGATTCTCCCGGACGTTTTTGCCATCGTCAATCCAAAACTCAAAGACTGCCCCTATCCGTTTAAGGATATCTGCGGAGCGCAGGTGGGGTGGCTTCTGATGGGTCTGGTCAAGCAAGAGCTGAATCTCTCTATCGACATGCGCCAGTTTTTTCCCTTCTTGGCGCTGGCGATTATCGCCGATGTTATGCCCTTGGTGGGGATCAATCGTGCCATCGTCAAAACGGGGCTGGAGATGATGAACAGCTCACCTCTCCCCCCATTTGTCATTATCCGCGATGTTCTCAACCGCACCACTATCTCTTCGGAGGATATCGGTTTTCAAATCGCACCCCGCATCAACTCTGCAGGACGGCTCGAAGATGCCTCGATTGCCCTGGAGTTTTTAACGGCTTCGACGACCGAAAAAGCCTACCACCAATTCGAACTTCTCACCGCCCTCAATGTTCTGCGCAAAGAGATCGAAGCCCAAACGACTGCGGAGGCCATGTGCGCGGTTAACGACAGCCATAAAGTCATTGTCGTTGCCGGGGAAAACTGGAATGAGGGGGTTGTCGGTATTGTCGCTTCACGCCTAGTCAACCATTTTCAAAAGCCGGCCATTGTACTGAGCATCCACAACGGCATTGCCAAAGGATCAGGACGGAGCATCGGCAATGTTGATCTCTACACCCTCATAAAATCGCAAGAGCACCTTCTGGCGAAATTCGGCGGGCATAAAATGGCCGCGGGGCTTTCCATGGATGTACCCAATGTTGATCGATTCCGAATTCTTATCAACGAAACTGCGCAAGCCATTCACCCCGATGATTTTATCCCCCAAAGCGATATTCTGGGGGAGCTTGAGCATGAGTCCCTCAATTTCGACCTCTTAGCGCTTCTACAACAATTTGAGCCTTACGGGGAGGGGAATCCCCGCCCGCGATTTTTGCTCCGCGACGCTCATGTCGTCCAAATAAAACTTTTCGGCAGTGACAAATCTCACAGCCGACTGGAGCTTAGACCCGTCCCTGCCCTTTCTAAAACGATCGAGATGATCGCTTTTCGGCGCATTCTCGAATGTCCTGAGGATAAACGGCTGAGCTGCAGTTATACCGTCAATAAAAATGAATTTAACGGCAAAGTCTCCATGCAGTTAATGGTAGAGAGGTTATTTTAATGAATACTTTTTACATCGCCTTTCGGGACCCTCTCTTCGGCATCATCCTCTTTTTTCTCTTGCTGTTTGTCATTTCATTTATGAGTTACTGGTGGGGTAGATACAAGGCTTCACGAACGCACCGAACGCTCGAATCTTTCCTAGGAAATTTTGATGAAAGCAGCGATCCCACCCCCATCGCCTCACAAATTCATAATAATACCCTCAATAACGAATCGTGGCTTTTACTCGCGTCAGCATTTGAGCTTCAGGGGAATTATGAGAAAAGCGTTGAAATCTACCTCGCCGTTCTCACCAAATACAGCGATCCCCTGTTTCAAAAAGAGGTACTGTTACTCTTGGGAAAAACCTATTTCAAAGCGGGTTTTCTAGAAAGAGCGAGAGTGAGTTTTGTTCAAGTGCTCCAAAATCATCCGCGTACCCCTATGGCCCTCCATTATCTGATTTTGGTCTATGAACAGCTGCAGCAATTTGATCAGGCCCTCGAAGTGAGCGAATCTCTCCTGGAACTTCAGCCTCAGTCCCACTCCATCCAAACCTATCTGCAATGCCGGCTTATCCTCGTGAATCCACGTTTACGCGTAGACGAGCGGTGTGAACAGCTGGCTTCCATCTATCAAGAAACACACAGTATGGGGTATTTGATTTTTGAGTACCTCTTTACCCATCGGCCCCCTTTGGGATGGGAAATATTTGACCATGGATTGGCCCATAGACTGAGTGACATCTTCTGGCGCATGGGGGAAGAGAACCTCGATTTAGCTATAATTTCACGCAATGCTTATCTGTGCGAACTCTTCACGGCTAAAGGGGCTGTTGAGCTGGCTCAAAACAGTTCGGTGTTCGAGCTTGATACTCTTATCGCGCTGCGAAAGTGCGGTATCACGAAAGCAACATTGCAATTTGACTATGCGTGTGGCGAGTGCAAACAGATCTCATTTTTTCCGTTTCACCGATGCCCCCATTGTCATACGATTGATACGGTCAATCCGATTTTAACCCTTTCCAAGGAACGTTTTGAAGAAAATAACTCTTTTCAGTGATGGCTCGAGCAAGCAGAAAAATTTAAATAAGGATTGAACACCAATGGATGATTTACAAACCCTACAAGAACAATTAGGGTATCAATTTCACAGTAAAGAGCTCCTTATTGAAGCGCTGACGCATAAAAGCTACAAACAGCCCTACAATAATGAGCGACTGGAATTTTTAGGGGATGCCGTCCTCGATCTGATCGTCGGAGAGTACCTCTATAAAAAATTTCCTCAGTTCGAAGAGGGAAACCTCTCCAAAATGCGTGCTTCCCTCGTCAATGAAGGGGGATTTACCCGCCTCGCCATCTATTTGAATTTGGGCGAATACATCTATTTATCCAATGCCGAAGAGAACAACAGCGGCCGTACCAAAAGCTCGCTTCTCTCCAATGCGTTTGAAGCGCTGATGGGGGCTATCTACCTCGAAACCGGTCTCGATACCGTTCGCCGAATCACCATCGATCTACTCGAAAGCGTACACGCCGATATATCTCTAGACTCCCTCTTCAAAGATTACAAAACATCGTTACAAGAGCTTACCCAAGCCCACTACGGGATTACTCCCGATTATCAACTCGTCGCGGCTCACGGGCCCGATCATAAAAAAGAGTTTGAAATCGCGGCATTCATCGATGGAAAACGGTACGCAAGCGCCGTAGGAAAAAGCAAAAAACAAGCCCAGCAAGAAGCCGCAAAAATCGCCCTCGATATTCTGCATAAGGAACTTTCATGAACCGTTTCGGCGAACGTTTCACGATGACCACCTACGGTGAATCCCATGGAAAAGCGATCGGGTGCGTTCTCGACGGTGTCCCTGCGGGGCTGGAAATCGACGAAGCCTACATCCAAAGCGAGCTTGATCGCCGCCGTCCCGGACAAAATGAGTTTGCTACGGCGCGAAAAGAATCCGATACCGTTGAAATTCTCAGCGGCGTTTTTGAGGGACTAAGCACGGGGACTCCGATCATGATGGTCATCTACAACACCGACCAAAAAAGCGGCGATTACACGAACGTCAAAGATATTTTCCGTCCAGGCCATGCCGACTTTACCTATTTTCACAAATTCGGATTACGCGATTATCGCGGCGGAGGGCGTTCAAGCGCACGCGAAACCGCCGCACGTGTAGCCGGAGGAGCCGTTGCCAAACTCATGCTCTCCAAAATCGGAATTTCGTTTCACAGCGGTATCAGCGCCATTCATGGCATTGAGGGAAAAAATATCGATTTTTCTTATCCCGCGAACAGTCCGATTTATGCTCTCGATCCCAGTGTCGAAGAGGCACAAAAAGCAGCCATTCTGACCGCAAAAAATTGCCATGATTCCGTCGGGGGAGTCGCAACGCTCAAAATATCCGGCCTTCCGATCGGTCTGGGTGAGGGGCTCTATTACAAACTCGATGCCGTTTTGGCTTCGGCGATGATGGGGATCAATGCCGTCAAAGCGGTAGAAATCGGGGATGGGATCCACAGCAGCGAAACTCTCGCATCAGAGAATAACGATCCAATCACACCCCATGGGTTTAAAACCAACCACTCCGGCGGTATTTTAGGAGGGATGAGTAACGGTGATGATGTCATAATGCGCGTCCATTTCAAACCGACCCCCTCTATTTTTATTGATCAAGAGAG
>JAUXSZ010000080.1 GCA_030679635.1 Sulfuricurvum sp.
TTTTTTCCTGGGAAGACTGGGGCTCTATCTCCTTTATTTTGATCGATTAAGCGACATCAGCCTCGCCGAATCGCTACTCTCGTTTCTCTATGGGCTCAAACTTGATACGATGACAACCTCCATTATCCTCATTCTTCCAGCGCTTTTCATGACCATAACTCCGCAGAGATTTGCAAAAATAATCGGAGTATTTATCAGCGGATATGTTTTAATCTTTTTACTGATTGCCCTGTATGTCGAAAATGCGACCTTCCCTTTTGTCGCCCAATACGATGTCCGCCCGAACTATCTTTTCGTTGAATACCTCAAATATCCCAAAGAGGTAACCTCAATGATCCTCAAAGAGTACCCGCTGCAACTGGTTGCAGCACTCGCCATGATCATCATCACGGCATGGGGATATCTACGTTTTTCGCCACTGCAGCTGGAAGCGGCAATCCGCACGCCGCTGTGGCGCCGTATCCTTTTAATACTGCCCATTGGAGCGCTCCTTTTTATAGGAATTCGCTCCTCGTACGGCCACCGCCCTGCCAATATCTCTGATGCCCTCTATTGCACCAACCGCATGGTCAATGAAATTGCCAAGAATTCCCTGTACAGCATCGGCTATGCTTATTACAGCTACAGCAAGGAATCGGACAAATTGATCCAAAGCTACGGAAATATCAGTGTAAATGACGCTTATGCCCGTGTCTCTAAACGTCTTAATATTCCAAAAGGGGAAAAAATTCCCTTTGAACGTCTTGAAGCGACCCACTTTCCCGCCAAGAAACCTAAAAATCTGGTCATTTTCATCCAAGAGTCTCTGGGATCACAATTTGTCGGATTCAGCGGCGGCGATGCAACGATCACCCCGAATCTCGAAAAACTCTCTCATGAAGGATTGGCATTCACCAATCTTTTCAGCAATGGAACCCGCAGTATACGCGGTCTTTCGGGCATGACATCAGGCTGGCTTCCTCTTGCAGGAGAAGAGGTCGTCAAACGGAACAAATCGCAAAGCGACTTTTTCACGGTTGCCTCTTTGCTCAAACCGCTTGGATACAAATCCTGTTTTATCTATGGGGGCGAGGGGCGATTTGACAACATGCGCAGCTGGTATATGGGGAACGGATTTGATGAAGTGATCGAGCAAAAAGATTATGCGCATCCGACCTTTGTCAGCACATGGGGGGTGAGTGATGAGGATTTGGTTCTGAAAGCTCATGATAAATTCAAATCCTACGCGCAAAAAAATGAAAAATTTGTAAGCGTTATCTTCTCCTCCTCCAATCACTCTCCGTTTGAACTTCCGGATGGTAAAATCGATTTTATACCCAATAAACCGCGCCAAAGTGTCGACAATGCCGTCAAATATGCCGACTTTGCCATTGGACGTTTTTTCGAACTGGCTAAAAAAGAGTCCTACTATAAAGATACTGTTTTTGTCGTCGTTGCCGATCACAATATCCGAGTATACGGAGACGATTTGGTACCGGTTAAAATGTTTCATATCCCGGCACTGAACATCGCCAACGGGCTTAAAGCCCAGAAGTTTGATCGCATTGCCACGCAACCCGATATCCTGGCGACCGCGCTTGATCTCGTGGGTGTTAATCTCACCTATCCCGTTTTAGGTCACTCTGTCTACAGCGACGCAAAACAAGAGATGGCGCTCATGATGTTCAACGATACCTTTGCTCTGCGTGTCCATGATAAAGTAGCTATTATCCAACCCAATAAACCGCCACTGAGCTTTACCTATGAAAACGAACATCTACAAAACGCGCCGCATGACCATGAACTCGAAAAGGATGCTCTAGCCTTTGTCAAAGTGCTCGATGATCTGTACAACAAGAAGCTCTTTCGATCACCTTCAACCATCTGCCTTCCTAGATAACTAATCCGCCTACTTCTCTTTCGTGTCTAGGACACGTCAGAGTGAAAATCATAGTACCCCAAACGGCAATATAACTATTAATAAAAAAAGTATTTTCATGATAAAAAAGAGGGTGGGAATAAAGAAGAAACTCCCCTTGAGAGGAGAGGAAGAAAAGAAGCGATTAACGCTTAGAGAATTGACGTGAACGACGTGCTTTACGACGGCCCGGCTTCTTACGTTCAACAATACGTGAATCGCGAGTAAGCATACCGTACGGTTTAAGTACAGGACGGAAAGCAGGATCGAATGCACAAAGTGCTCTTGAAATACCGTGACGAAGTGCATCAGATTGACCTGAGAATCCACCACCGGTAGTTTTAGCTGTGATGTCTACAGATGTGTCTTGTTTAGTCAATGAAAGAGGTTGAGTAACACGCAATTTCTTTGCTTCAAGACCACCAAGCCATGCATCAAGTGAAAGACCGTTAACGGTAATTTTACCCGTACCTGGAGTCATCCATACTTTAGCAATTGAAGTTTTTCTTCTGCCGGTTGCATATGTTTTTGCCATAGTTAATCCTTACTTTGCAAGCTGTGCAGAGTGTGGATGCTCAGCATCTGCATAGACTTTTAGTTTTTTCAACATCGCGCGACCCAATTTTGTTTTTGGAAGCATACCGCGAGCTGCAAGTTTGAAGAGTTTTTCAGTGTTGTTAGCCAAAAGCTCTGTCATTTTTACACTTTTAACACTACCGAAGTAACCACTGTGTGTGTGGTATTCTTTGTTAGCCAATTTACCGCCACCGTTGATAACGATTTTAGATGCGTTGATAATAACAACGAAATCTCCGCAGTCAACATTTGGAGTAAAGTATGGTTTATCTTTTCCGCGAAGACGAGCAGCAACATCAGTCATCAAACGACCGAATGTTTTCCCCTCTGCATCAATTAAAACCCATTTACGATCGATTTGCTCAGGTGTTGCAATTTTAGTAAATTTCATCACGAGTCTCCTTAATTAGTCTCTATAAATAGTGGCGAAATTTTACCCGTTTAATCTTATATCTAGCTTAAATTAAGTTTTCTATAAGCACTCTACGAATTTAATACTCTCGTGGCTCACATAACAAAGATACCCTCTTACAGGACCGCCCGTAAGTGCGCGGACGGCTTCCATGTAGAGTTTCACTTGGATTTTATGGGAAAAACTCTCCTCTTGACCTGTTTTGTAGTCGATGACGCTCCAGCCCCCTTCTTCATTCTCAATGAGCAAATCGATAATCCGCATCTCCCCTTTATAAAAAAAGCGTTTCTCTTTGTACTGTTTTCCTTGCGTTAACGTACGAAAGTTCTCATCCGAAAGCAGGTTTTCCAGCGCAATCCGTATCGTCTCAATCTTTTCGGCTCCGATGCGGGAACCGTACCGCTTTCGCGCCGATTCTATCCCCGCATGGATTGATTCATGTTGAAAGTTTCCCATCATTTCCAAAGCGTAGTGAAGCGCCAATCCAAACTGGACCGCATCGTAATCAAAGGTATCCTTTTCACTGAGGGTGAGCACCTCATCTTGTCTTCCGTACGATACAGCCCTGTGCTCAAGCGGTTCAAGCCTCGCCGGTGCAGGGGCGTGCGAAGACTCAAAGACCCGCTCCCCCCAACTCCCCTCGGTCAGCTCCAAGGGACTAAACCAGGAGGATTTAGGTTTAGCAATCACGCTCAGCGACTGAACCGCACGGGTCAATGCCACATACAGCCCATTGAGCTGATCTTCACTCTCCAGAACTTTCTCTTTTTCCAACGCCGCTTTATACGCACCGTCCAACTCTTCACGCCCTTTTATCCGATAAAACAGCCGCGACAGTGTTAGCCCCTCATACTCATACACAATACTCTCTCCGCGGCTTCTGGGTACACCCAAACGGTCCAGAACCAGTACATGTTCAAATTCCAGCCCTTTGGACTTATGGACCGTCATAATCCGTATCCCGTGAAGATCGCTTTGCGGCGCATTGGCTTCCAGCCGCTCAATCTCATACACCACCTCTTCGATGTCGCGATAATTGCTCAACTTTTCGATAAACATCATGGCGCTTTTGTCGCCGATAGTGTGGTGACGGATAAAGGAGATGGCTTGAGCCTGCAAATCGGTAATCGTGGTTTGTTTGATCGTTTCAGAGGATACCCCTAGCAGTGCCGCGCAGTTATGCCGATAAATATCGGCACGGAAATAGCAATAGCGCAAATACTCAATCACCGCTCTGACGCTACGTTGATGGATTAGCCGGGAAGTAGCTTCGCTCACAACGTCCAGATGACACTCTTCCAGATATTCTTGGAGCTTTCTGGCATCGGAATTGGTCACACATAAAACCGCAATCTCGTCGGGGACAACCCCGATTTGGAGCAACCCCTCAATCTGCTCATGAAGCGTTTTCAGCGGCTCTTCGCTGATGAGGACCTCCACAAATCCGCCCTTCTTCGATTCGGGCGAGGCTTGCGGGATATAGCGTCTCATTTTTGCACCGAACACACGGTTTACAAACTCTACAACGCGCGCTTTCGAGCGGTAATTGACCTCAAGGGGACGTACCTGAACATCAAAATGGTCCGCCACTTCATAAAACAGGGCGCTCACCCCGCCTCTGAAACGGTAGATGGATTGTTTCACATCCCCGACGAAGAAAAAGCTCCCCCCCTCGTTGATCCCTTTTCCCGCACTGATCTCTTCGATCAAAGGGCGGAGGATATCAAACTGGATCACGCTCGTATCTTGAAACTCATCGAGGAGAAGATGTTTCATTCTCGAATCGAGGCGAAAATAGAGAAATTCGCTCTCCACCTTCCCCCTCAAAAGAGTGTGAACCATCAAGGTGATGTCATCAAAGGTGAGCTCTTGATTTTGCTTCATGATGGCCGTGCGGCTTTTAATGTAGAGGGTTAAAAGACGGAACAATCCTCCAAAGAAATCCGATTCTCTTTGAGCCATCTGCATCCGTACGCTCTCTTGAATCTTGAACAGCAGTTCATCCATCTTGGGCTCATAACTCTTTTTAAAATCCCAATATTCCAGACTCGGTTTATAGAGCCATGTTTTGCTCAGGAGCGCATCGTAATCCTCAATCTCCATCGTTTTTCGAGCACGATCGCTCAGAGGTTTACTCAGCACGAGTTCAGACAATTCAGCCGCCAGTTCCAGCGCATGGGCGTACGGATTAAAGGTGAGCGTCACCCTTGGCAGTTCAATCGCATCAAACTCTTTGTGTTTCGCATAGAGCTGCGATAGGAGCGTAAAAATATCATCCAGCCGTTTCGAACTCAGCTGTGCCAATCGGGCTAGAGACTCCATCTCGCTCGCGACTTCTACTTCATGCAAAAAACGCTCTAAAAATTTTTGCTCATGATGCGATGCCGCCGCAGTGTAGGTGGGCATGATCCCGGCATTGAGGGCAAATTTGCGTAAAATGGTTCCAAAGAACTTGTCGATAGTCGAAATATGGATATCGGATCGTAAAAAACGGAGAAGAATGGTTTCCCGCTGCGCCAATATCTCTTGGGTACTGATCCCGCTTAAACGTGCTATTTCGGAAAGCTCTGAACGCTCTTCAAGCGCCTTGAGCGTTTCAATCACCCGCTCCATCATCTCATTGGCCGCTTTGTTGGTAAACGTCAGCGCCGTAATGGAGGAGGGATCTTCTCCCATAAAAAGGAGACTCAAATAGCGGACAACGAGGTTAAACGTTTTGCCGCTCCCGGCACTCGCTTCGTAGGCCAAATAGGGTTCAAACTGACTCATTTACAGCTCCCGCTCGCATAACACAGCATACGGGCAATATCGACAGGGACTGTGTTCCTCACACATCTCCCACTCCCACTGTTTTTCAGAGGCAAGTCTCTCTAAAATTTCTCTGAGTTTTTGGATTTTCGACTCCAAATATTGTTCGAACTCAATTTTTCCCGTGTTGAGATCATATACCCCGCACCGGGCCACACTCCCAAACTGCGCTGCAAGGAGTGCATAAATACTGAGCTGATAGTCGACATCATTCTCCCGTATGTCACTGGCAGTCGAAGCGTATTTACCCGTTTTATAATCGAGCACCTCCAGCCCCTCAGGTGTCCGATCGATCCGATCAATCCGTCCCGTCAACCGTATCCCCTCGACGATGGCCTCAGCCTCTTTCTCGCGGTATGCCACCCTGTCCCCTGAAGCAAACCGTCCTTGCTCATTCTCGTAAAATGGGGCCAGTTTTTCGACCCATAACTCCTGCACATACCGCTGCATGACATCGTGCGACTCATACGCACTCAACGCAACGGCAACGGCTTGCTTTATCTCCAAAGCACTTGCGTAATGATCGCTGAATGCATACACTTTTTCAAGCGCTCCATGCAGCCGATTTCCAATTTCCCGTTCCTGTGAGAGATCTTGCGGTTTTTCATGCTCTTTTATTTTTTCAATGTATTTGTAATAAAATTGACGCTTGCAGGTGAGAAAGCTTTTCAGACCGCTTGATGATAGAGTGTGAGCCGTAAAATCGTACTCGCTTTCGATGACCCGTTTTGCCCGCTCGTTGAAGGAAGCTTTGGGGAGAAGCGCGCTTCCGTAATCGATCCTTGATTCCCCCATACGGATCCCCAATTGCAGTAAAAAGCGGGACGGCACCGATTCGCTATTTTGCACACATGAAATTGCCACTTTTTGTGCACGGTTAAACAGCATCCAGTAGTAGTGCTTTTGAAGCGACTCTCGATCTGCCGTTGTCGGCAAGTCCGCTATTTTTCGGGTCTGCGTGTTCAAAAAAAGATCTTTTTGGCTTCGATGAGGCACATACCCCTCATTGAAATCGACAACAATTACCCCCTCGAAACTCATCCCTCTTGTTTCAAGCAGTCCCATGACCGTAATCTTTCCTCCACCGACATCATCGATCGAGCGGCTTTTCACCCGATTGAGAAAAATACGCATCGCCGATTTAAACTCAACCTCGCTTAATGCGTCCGACAGAGGCTTGAAGCGGTTCAACTCCTCAGACAGTATCTCTTTCGCCTCTAGATTCTCCGTACTATCACGCATCGTTGCGCAAAGATGCTCTAAGTCTAAAAAGCGGTAGGGCGTATGGTAGTGAGCCTTCACCCATTGAATCAAATCGGAGGAAACTTTACTGACACGCGCTTTATTTTCAGCGCTTTGCTCCTCCAAATACAGTTCGATGGCCTCAATACTGCGAAGGATCTCCTCATCCCTCATCGAGGTTCCCATTGCGAAATTAAAATTATTTTCTTCATCAAACAATCTCAAATAGCGTGCAAATTGTTCATCAGGAACTACCACAACAATCTTCTCCGGAGATATCCCCTCCTCAACCATCTGTGCGATTTGTCCTTTCACAAAGCCTACTTGAATCAACCGATTATGAAAGAGATCGCACGTTACGTTATGAAGCTTCTCTATTGGGGCTGATTCGATGATTTCGTATCTGCTCAATGAAAATCGGTACCGATACCCCTCGTGTATCTCCAAAGACAATTCTCGCAGCCGTTCAGACATTTTTTCGTTATAAGCGGTCGCGTAGTAAATACACTCCAAAGGGACTATAGCAGCACACGCCTCCAGCACCTTCAGCTCATAACGGCTCAAATACCCTTCAACGTGCACCGTCAACAAATCAAATTCACGCAAATAATTTTCGTTGATACTAACCGCAGTTTTCGCGAATATTGGGTCGTTCCAATGAGATGCCGCAGCCACTTCACGGTATCGATGAAGCAAATGTTTCAAAATGGCGACATGCTCTTCATACTCTCCATAAATATCGGCACTTTCCAAGGCACTAATATCCACCATCTCACCGCTCAGTTCTTCAAAAAAACGGAAAATATACTGAGAGTTTTGAATAAAGGTAAAAAAATTGCGTTCAATTTGTAAGCTGCTGAAAGAGGAAAAGTCAGAAGCCTCATGAAGCCCAAGAAGTCGTAAATCATCGTCGGGGATGATCACATTTTCGGTGAGAATCGCACGATCTAAAAAATCGCTCATCCCCATATAAGTAGGTAAAAAACCTTCTCCGCACCCTTCGAGCGCATTTCTAATCGCGCGGGAGGTCGGAAAGACGACGCAGGTTCTATTCATAGACTATCTCTTTTATTTTTCATTTCAATCTTCCCAAAATATCCAACGCACCCACATCAAATTTCGAAAACGCAAACCATTTTTTGCCCAAATCTTTGAGACTTGCACCGATATGATAAACCTCTTTGCTATCAATTAGTAAAAATCTATCATGAGAAGAGTCAAACTTTTTTAGCTCTATATTTGGATATTGTGCATTATGCTTTTGTAAATCAAGTTCTAGCTGTTTAGTGATATTTTTGGTGTAAATAGTGACTTTAACCTTTAGCTCTCTTTTGGACAGCAAAGTCAAAACCGTATCATCGATATAGTTATCGATTACTACAATGCTTTCATTGGCACTTTTTATCAAATCAGAGACAAATATATAAGCATCATAAACCTGCCCATCGTAAAAAATTCCTTGCTTGGGTTTAACCGATTTGTCCTCGATGGCACTAAATATTTTTTCAAATTTTTCATCGCTTTTTAACTCATAAGAGATTTGTCTTTTTTCGATTTGTTCGATCTTTGAAAATAATTCACTATTTGAAGCAATTACTTGTCGCATTTGCACAAAAGCTCTCATAATTTCTATATGAATATTCAAAGCAATTTTACTAGTCAAAACCGATGATAACATAGATACACCCTGCTCCGTAAATGCAAAAGGCTTTGCTCCGCCTAAATATTGCTTCGAAGGTATCACAGATTGTGACACCATAAAGTCTATTTCAATATCAGACAGCTCAATCATAAAATCATTTGGGAATCTATCAATATTTCTTTTGACAGCTTGTTTTAATGCTCTTGTTTCTACCTCATAAAGCTCCGCCAAATTTCTATCCAACATCACTTGTAATCCGCGAATGGTATAGATTTTGGTTTTGATGGTTTCATCTATGGAGGTGGTGAGTTCGGTCATCTGCGATTCCTAAAAATTTTCTTCATTTTATACTCACCCGCGAAAAGATGGAAAAAATATGACGAAATGAACTCATTTAAAATTTTTGAAAATGTTTTTAAGCTC
>JAUXSZ010000137.1 GCA_030679635.1 Sulfuricurvum sp.
TTTTAGGTTGTCGGAGATGATGATAAAGTTTGCCCCTTTGGCTTGCAAAGAGGCTGCGACAATTTTTCCAAGCATCGCAAATCCGGCGACGATAATGTGATCTTTGCGCTCGATGGGGGTAATGACGTCCGACTCGTAAAACTCTTTTTCAAAATAGGAGGAGAGTTTATAAATATTTCCGATAATGAACGGTGTCAGAATCATCGAAATGACGCTGACTAAGATCAAAAAGCTCGCCATCTCTTCGCTGATCAGTTTTTGCGCCCCTGCAAGGGCAAAAACGGCAAAGGAAAACTCCCCGATCTGTGCGAGGGCAAGAGCCGTCTTTGCCGAGGTGTTTTTATCAGAATTGCGTCGGATGATCGCATAGATAACCACCGCTTTAAAGAGCATTGCAAAGAGGAAAATAAAGGTGATGATGTGGATGTTTTCCAAAAAGTAGAGCATATCGATCTTTGTCCCCACACCAAAGAAAAAAGCACCGAGAAGGAGATCTTTATAGCTTGCAATGTCGGACTCGACTTTGACATTAAAGCGGGTATCGGCGATGATCATCCCTGCGATAAACGCCCCCAGCGAGTAGGTAAAACCCATCGTATGGGCAAGAAGCGAAGCGCCGATAAGAATAGAGAATACCGAACCTAAAAAGAGCTCTTCAAGCTCTGTTTTCGCTGAAAACTGCAAAAGGGCATTGACAATTTTTTCTCCGAGTGTAAACATAAATAGCACGACAAAAATGGCCGAAATGATGGTTTGAATAAGGACTTCTCCTAATGAGAGGGAGTGATTGGACAAGAAGGTGATGAGGAGCAAAATAGGGATGACGGCCAAATCTTGAAAGATTAAGATTCCCATCGATTTTTGACCATAGGGGGTGTGGATATCTTTGGACTCTTTGAGATAGGTGAGGACGATGGCGGTGGACGAGAGGGAAAACGCCAAAGAGACGATGAGCGATGTGTTGAAATCGAGATGAAAAAGAGTAAAGGAGAGCAAAAAGATCACCACGACGCTGAATACGACCTGCAACACCCCGTTGGTGAGGAGGATATCTTTCATCTTTTTGATTTTCTCTAAACTCAGTTCCAGTCCGATGGTAAACATCAAAAAGACGATTCCAAACTCCCCGATCAAGTTTAACGAATCGTTTTCAAGCCCATTGAACCCGAAAAGATAGCTGATGATGGTTCCCGTAGCAATATAGCCTATGATATGAGAGATGCCGAATTTTTTGAGAATTATGTTGAGAACCGTAGCGATGGCAACGGTTAAAAAGATTGATAAGAGTAAGTTTTCCATAATGGAAATTATAGTGAAGGTTCGCGTCTACGGGTGGTTAAAAAGTAGGCGATTGCGATGGAATGGGGACAAAGTGAAGATTGAATACCTGACTCTATTTTATTGTAGCATGGCATACTGGGCATATTCTGAACCCCGCAATAGCATTATTTGTCCGTATCTTTTTACGTTGTGAATCCCAACAACCTGTACAATATAGACCATCATCATCTTTAAATTGATAACATCCTAATTTGCTTCCAGTAGATCGTTCTTCTATATCAGGAGTAGTTAACTTTAAGATTCTATTTTCTTCTTGTAGAACAGCAAGTTTCTCTTTAAGTCCAGCAACTTCTAGTTTGACATCTGCTAGTTCATTAGAAAGGGCAGCTAACAAGTTTTTAAATTCGGATTCATCGATGTTTTTTGATATTTCACGAAGTCTTTTCACTAATAGATGAAAGTATGTCCATATGATTCTCTTCTCCAACTATTTTATACTCACATCTTATAGGTGTTAGCCTGAAATGTTCCCAATGCAAGAGAACAACGAAGATTTTTAGTGTTGTACGATAAGTTTCTCTCTTGTATCGTCATACGTTTTTGTTTCGAGAGCTAGGGTGATTTTAGCAGTCGGTATTTCGTCCACAACGATGATGGCTGAGGTGTTAAAAGGTGTTCCCGTAAGCTGTGTTCGTAAAGCCATTTCAATATCAATAGCAGGGGCATTGAACATTAATTCTTGTGTGTTTTTATAGACTGATGAGGTGAGGGTGTTAAAGGTGTCGAGTGTAATAAACCGTACCTCTTCACGGTTGAGAAAAAACTGTCCGTCGATCTCAAAATCGATTTTCCCTTCTGTTGAGTTGCGATTGATCGTTGAATAAAAAAGAGGATACGAAGGGATGACTTTTTTGTCGACGGTGATGGAGGAACGAAGAAGCCGATAGTTTAGAAAGCGTTCACGAATGATTTTATAGGGGATGTTTGCATCTTCAAGTTCCATACGCTTGGCGTAGAGTTCAAGGCGCTCTTCGATGGAGGCAGGCAGGATTTGTTTGGATAGGGGAGAAAACATCTCATCCATCAGACGGTGTTGCTGATCGCGCTGCATGGTGAGTCCGAAGATGCAGCCGCAATAGTCTTGGCGGTAGAGCTGTTCCTCTTTGCTGACACGGGATTGGTCGTTGGTACCGCCGTTTTTACGGTAATCAAAAGCGATAAACTCGACGCCGTGAGAGGCATGAAAAGCATCGCCTGATTTTTTGAGCTGATCTTGAGATTTTTGGGGACTGACGAGGAGGGTGGTGGTCATGGACTTTTCACCCAGTTCTAACGCTTTGTAAGCACTTACTTCAAAACGGCGATCGAAACACACCGCGCAGCGTGCCCCTTTTTCAGGCTCTTTTTCGAGTCCTCGGACGGCGTTCATCCAATTTTCATAATCGTATTGCCCTTCTATGAGCTCAATACCCAGTTTTTTACAGCTGCGCTGGACGTCAAGATATCGGAGTTGATATTCGCTGTAGGGATGGATGTTGGGATCATAGAAGAAACCGGTCAGCTTTTCGTCGGGGTATTCTTGCTGCAGCTTTTCCATAAAAAAATGGGAATCAACGCTGCAGCAGATGTGTACCAGCATAATTTAGTTTTTTTCTGCCAAAATTTCTACTTTTTCAATGACGTCGCGCATTTGGATGCTGTCAAGGACTGCCATAGACTCTTTGTCATCGGCTTCGATTCCGCCGAATACGGTGTGAACGCCATCAAGGTGCGGAGTTGCCGCAAAACAGATGAAAAACTGGCTTCCGCCGGTGTTTGGACCAGCATGCGCCATAGAAAGAGAACCTTTAACGTGACGGTGGGTATTAAGTGCTGTTTCGCACGGGATAGCCCAACCTGGTCCGCCGGTACCTGTACCGTGAGGACAGCCTCCCTGTGCCATGAAACCTGGAATTACACGGTGAAAATTAAGACCGTTGTAATAGCCATCGTTTACCAAAGCAGCAAAGTTGGCGACGGTGTTTGGAGTCTCTTCGTTGTAGAGTTTGATCCATATGACCCCTTTTGCCGTGGTCATTTTTGCCCATTGGTAGCTTGCTGCTTCTTCTGCAGTAGGGGTATAGGTTTTGAGTTCTTTGCGTCCGAACATAAAGTGATCCTTGAGGGAATTTTTCGCAATTATAGTGGATTTATCTTAAGAGGTGGGGATGAACTTGTTATAATGCACTCAATTAAATTATAAGAAGAAGGGTGATGATGGGAGAGTGGTTTAGTCGCAGATGGTCTCAAATCAGTCTGAATCAGGTTAATTTTTATACGATTGTTTTTATCCTTTTATTTACGGTTATTTTTACCTCTTTGCTCATTTATGATGAATACAAAGATTTTTTAAAAACTGTGCAAAATGGCATTGAAATATCCCAGACTCTCCCGGTAAGCAGTTCTCTCTCCTATCAAAATCTCCCTAAAACACGGCTCATCAAAGTGATGGTCGAGATTGCCACTTTGGCACTGATTCTTTTAGGGTTTATCGTCGGCATCTCGAAAATTGTCAACAGCATGATTGCTCGCGATATGGAACGGTTTCTGAAATTTTTTGAATCGGCGCATGAGAAGACAGAGCCGATAACGGTGAATGATCTTTATTTTAGTGAATTCAAAAAAATGGCAGGGTATGCCAATGAGATGGGCTTGACGTTGGAGGATCAAAAAGTGTCTCTGCAACAACTTAATGCGAGCCTCGAAGAGAGGGTTCGGTTGAAAACAGAGGCTCTTCAGCTCAAAAACAGCGCTCTTGTAGAGGAACAAAAGTTTTCGCAAGGGCTCCTCGAATCCCATAAACAGTTTATCCGCTACGCGATTCATGAGACCTATACTCCCCTCTCCGTTATCATGGCCAACATCGAATT
>JAUXSZ010000085.1 GCA_030679635.1 Sulfuricurvum sp.
TGAACGGTGCAATCCATTTCTCCGTTGCAGACGGATGGCATCCTGAATTTGTGAAGAATGACATCAATTCCTTCACTGTTCCTGCGTGCAATCCAAATCTCCCAAATAACGAGCAGGATCAAATCGATAATAAACACATGATGGATATTTTGGAGGAAAGCATTATCCCCATGTATTATGATCGGCCAAAAGAATGGGTTGCGATGATGAAACACTCCATGGAGGATATCATGCCCGCTTTTGATTCAGGGCGCATGGCCTATGAATATTACGTTAATATGTATAACACCTAGTACGAAAGGGTTGTGATGAATAAAATAGTATTTCTTTTTCTCTTTTCACTCCCGCTTTTGGCGATTACCCCCGAGGCAATTATCAAAAATGTAGAACATAATATCCAAAGTGACAGCGGTTACTCTAAAATCACGATGTCCGTCACGACAGCACGGGGTGAGCGGACGATGAAAATGGAGAGCTGGAACCGAGGGCATGAAAAGAGTTTTATCAAAGTGCTCTATCCAAAACAAGACCGTGGGATTACTTTTTTAAAAGTCGATACAACGATGTGGCAGTATGTCCCCAAGATCGAGAAAACGATCAAGATCCCAAGCTCCATGATGATGCAAAGCTGGATGGGGAGCGATTTTACGAATGATGATATGGCCAAGGAGAGCTCCATCGTCGATGACTATAATGCACAAATCACCTCCGAAGATACGAAAAAATACATCCTGACACTCTTTCCAAAACCAGATGCTGCAGTGGTGTGGGGGAAGATTGTACTAGAAGTGGCGAAGGAGCATTTTGTACCGCTTCGGGCGATCTATTATGATGAGGATGGGGTACAGCAGCGTACCCTTTATTATAGCGATGTAAAGCTATATGGAGACCATTATCTACCGACGGTTATGACGCTTATTCCGCAGAACAAAAAGAGTAATAAGACCGTCGTAACGATGGAAGAAGTCAATTTTGATGTTGTGATCGAGGATTCCCGCTTTACCAAAAATGCGCTGGTCAGGTACAGCCAATGATCCTTTTGAAGATGGCGCTTCGGGAGCTGATAACCCATAAAAAACGCTCCATTGTTACCTTGCTGCTCAGTGCCTTTTCGACGGCCCTTTTTATTTTTGCCAATGCTCTGAACAACGGCAGTCACAATCAGCTGATCCGTTCCAGCGTCGAAATCTATCCGGGGTACATGCAGGTTAGCAACCGTGCGTTCGAAGATGATCCGAATTTCGACAATCTGATCTTCGATGTAGCAAAAGTCAAAAACAGGTTGCAAGCAGTAAAAGAGATCAAGGCCTCTGCGGCACGTTTCGAAGCCTATGCCCTTTATTCAACTGATGAACAATCCATCGGAGGAATGTTCACCGCGATCGAACCTGAAAAAGAGGTCGAAGTCTCGCGGCTGAAACGCTCTCTCGTAGAGGGGGAATATTTAACGAGCAGAGATTTCAATGCCATCTATCTGGGAATAGAGTTAGCCAAACGGCTCAAAGTTGGGGTAGGGGATACGCTCTCGTTTATCTCTACTGGGGCGGACTATTCGTTTGCCGCGGATAATCTTGTGGTCAAGGGATTGTTTAAAACGAAGCTTTATGAGTTCGACAACGGTTCGGGTTTTGTGAATAAGGGGTATTTTGATGAGGTGATGCGCAGTAGTAACATCGCGACCCATATTATCATGAGTCCTACCGATGTGAAGCAGATCGATGCGGTCACGCTAAAAGTTCAAAAAGCTCTGGGTGAGGAGCTGGAGGTAAAAAATTATAAGACGACCCTTGAAGATCTTATTTTGGCAATGGAGATCGATACGATTTTCGGTTATATCACACTGGGGATATTTTTCATCGTCATCTTTTTTGTCATCGGGATATTTGCTTTTCTCTCTGTCTATGCCCGTATCCGACAAATCGGAGTACTGCGTGCCATCGGGACGACACCTTCCCAAGTGATGGGAATGCTACTGATCGAAGCGTTGATCCTCGGATTTTTGAGCGTTGGTGTCGGTGGAGCGGCGGGAGCCTATGCAAGCAGCCATTATGAAAAATATCCCATCGAGATTGCTTCTTTAGTGGACGTGGATGCTGAGGAGTATGCCAAACAGTACAACATGGTTGCCGAAGTAACGTTTCCTGCCCAATACAATCCAGCGAAAATCATAGTCGAGATGCTCATCATGCTGCTGCTGAACCTTCTGACGGTGGTTTATCCTATCGTGGTCATCAACCGATTTACCCCGACCGAGGCGATACGCTATGTTTAACTCTACGGAAATACTCTATGTTAAAATGGCCCTCCTTCATATTGTCCGCCGAAAGGGGCGCGCCGCTTTGATCTCCGTGATGATCGCGATATCGCTGATCGGGCTGCTGCTGATGGAGGGGATGTACGAGGGGATGATGGTGCAGATTACCCAAAATTCGATCAAGACCGGCAGCGGAACCGTCTCAATCCAGCACAAAGAATTCCGTTCGGATAACAATATCAAGTACCATCTTGCAAAGCCCCAGAAGATCACAGAAATATTGGACGCTCAAGAAGGGATCCGCAGTTATGTGATTCGGTTAAGTCAGCGCGGTCTTATCGCCACGGCAGGCTATTCGCAAGGGATTAACG
>JAUXSZ010000152.1 GCA_030679635.1 Sulfuricurvum sp.
TACGATTCTAACCGACTATCTCATAGAACAGGGCAAAATTCTCTATACACTCAATGAGGAGGAGATGAATGCGCTCAATGAGATCCTCCCTTCCAACTGGTCTAGGAATAACCCTGTGGATATTATAGGAGATGCCATGGCGGATCGATATGAAAAGACACTGAAGATTGTGACGATGTTTGAGAGCGTAGATCTGATCTATGTGGTGGTTACGCCGCAGCACATGACCGATTCTCTGGCCATCGCACAATTGTGCGAGAGAGAGTGGGGCAAAAAAATCTATCCGATACTCTTAGGCGGTCACGAGATGGAAGAGGCCGCACGTTATCTGGCGAGCCGACAAAAGCTCTTTTTCAAAACCCTTCAATCGGCGACATCGTTTCTATAAGCTCTTAAGCCATCACTCTGTGTAAAGGGCGAGGATAGGGCTGAATGAGCTGCGTATAGATTTTTGGGATGTCAAGGATTGAGATCATCTCATTTCCAAAATCTTCAGCACGATCAGGGATAATGACCGCTTTTGTCAGAGAATTTTCATTTTTCAATACATTGCTGTAATGGCTGATGGAGCGCAGGGGAATTTCAGGACTGCTGTAGATACCGTCAACCGCCAACCCGAGATAGACCGTTTGCTCATCGATTGTGGCGTTAACAATGATAATCGTATCGTTCTCTTTATCGTATTTTTTTTCCATCCCCAGCAGTTTGCCCAGCGATATGACACTTACCATCCGTTTATCAAATCCGATAACCCCCAGATTGTATTCGCTTGAGTGGAGAATGGTCGTAAGCTCTTGATGGGCCAAGGAGCAGACAACATTTTTAGATTCGATCGCAAAGACGGAACTGCCGATGAAGAAGGTTGAGATTTCGCACGTCTCTTCCGATCCTGCCGCTTTGGGGTAGAGATAGGTTCGTTTTACGTGAGGTTCATTTAGAATAGCAGCACACTCCCCAATCGGGCGGTACAAAATTGCGATAATATCGTTGTGGTATCCATCGCTTTGTTTGTATTCGCGGTAACCGCTGGAACAGGTTGCCCCGACAGTGTAATAGATGCCGTTGTATTCGATCATCTGAGCGTCGCTTTGTCCGCGTGAGAGGTGTAAAATCGATTCCGGAAGGGTAACGGTAGACCCTATAGCAATTGCTTCCGTAGTCGATGAATGAACGAGCGCGTGTCGATCAATGAAGAGGGCAAACATCCCGTCTTTGATTTGATGATTTTCATTTTTGGGTAGGACATCTTGAAGCATCTCTTGAAACTGCGGTTGGGCATCAAAAACAATGCCGATCCCTCCAATGGCTTTGCTGCTAAAATCTTGGATGCATGCGTTATAGATATAGGTTGAACGGTTGTCATAGAAGAGGCTAGGCTCAAAGGGCGAAACAACATACTCTTGGGTGGTTTCAAGCCGGAGGGTTTCACTTGCCCAGCTGTATCCGACGCGTTTACCTAGGTAATGGCTT
>JAUXSZ010000160.1 GCA_030679635.1 Sulfuricurvum sp.
ATTAATACCTTTTGCTTCTTCAACGGTGATAACACCATCGCGGCCTACTTTATCCATAGCTTCTGCGATCATAGCACCGATACGCTCATCGGAGTTTGCAGAGATAGTTGCTACTTGCGCGATCTCTTTTTTATCGTTGATAATACGTGAAGCCGCTTTTAGTTCTCCTAAAATCGCTTCTGTTGCTTTGTCCATACCACGTTTGACTTCGATTGGATTGGCACCTGCTGTGATATTGCGAAGACCCTCTTTGAAAATAGCATTTGCAAGGATAGTCGCCGTTGTTGTACCGTCACCCGCTTCATCAGCTGTGTTGGAAGCCACTTCTTTAACGAGCTGTGCACCCATATTTTCGAGAGGATCTTTGAGTTCCACTTCTTTAGCAACGGATACCCCATCTTTGGTGATCATAGGAGCGCCGTAACTTCTTTGGATAAGAACGTTACGACCACGTGGTCCCATAGTTACTTTTACGGCATCGGTGAGCTTTTGTACTCCGGCAGCCAATTTGTTACGTGCGTCGTCTGAATAATGAATTTCTTTTGCCATTGTTGTTCCTTTAATATGATTTGTTTATTATTTAATGATTCCGAATAAATCATCCGTTTCGATGACCAAATAGGTTTTACCCTCTATCGTGAGTTCATTGCCGGCATATTTGCCGAATACGACAGTGTCGCCCGCCGCAACGTTCTCTACTTCAGTGCTGACAGAAATGACGGTACCCTGTGAAGGTTTTTCTTTTGCGTTGTCGGGGATAATGATACCCGAAGCGGTTGTGGTCGCCTCCTCGAGACGTTGGACCAATACACGTTTTCCAAGCGGTTGAAAGTTCATAGCATTTCCTTTATTGTAATCAATTTTTATGGGAAGGATTGTACACGAGAACAGATTAATTGTCAATTACTTTAGTCGAATAGACTCAATAATAATGAGTTTATATGATATAATCTTTTCAAATTTTGTGGATAGTTTAAAAAAGTTTTATGTTTTAGCTAAGAATAAGTTAGTTATCACTATAATTTCGACCTTGTTCAACTATTTACACAAGATGTCAGGGTAGCTCAGCTGGTTAGAGCACTGGTCTCATAAGCCGGGGGTCGGGGGTTCGAGTCCCCCCTCTGACACCATCTACGATTCCAACAAACCCCGAAAAATTGATCTTCACTTAACGCTTCTCCTCACAATTGATTATTTCTGTAACATTACAACTTTTAATCCCTCATCGATCCTTAAACTTTTTCTTTAACTAATCATTATAATTTTTTATTAAAATGTTACTAAAATGTCACACAAATTAGTTATTATGTTTTCTGTGTATTTTTGGTAAACTTATAATTTAGTGTTAACTCACGGAATATAATGATATTACAAGGTTGAGACATGAGTAAAGAATATGTGTTAAAGGATACTGATTTTTTGGTATCGCAAACGGATGCAAAGGGCAATATCCTGTTTGCCAATGATGATTTTTGTAAAATTGCCGGATATACGATTGATGAACTGGTCGGTAAGCCTCATAATATTGTTCGTCATCCCGATATGCCTAAGGACGCCTTTAAAGATCTGTGGGATACGGTCAATAGGGGTGAGATTTGGACCGGATATGTGAAAAATGCGACTAAAATGGGTGGCCACTATTGGGTTTATGCGACCGTTTATCCAAGTATCGCTTGTGAGAGTGGAGAGTGCGGATTTTTATCCTGTCGCCGTAAGCCCTCTGCTGATGAGATTGCCGACGCAGAGCGTCTCTATAAAACAATGAGCTAAAGGGACGTGATGAAAAATTCAGTAAAAATAATCGTTCTGACCGTATTGGCAGTTCTTGGAATATTGGTTGGTGTATTCACGCAAAGTGTAGGTGGTCTTATCGGCGTTGTTATCGTGATGTTGTTTGTCTCAATATGGATGGTGACGAGCCCCTGGGCAGGTACAGAGGAGATGAGTAAACAAATGGATGACTTTTTACAGCTCATGCAGTTTAAGCGTAATCGTTTGCCTCTGATGGAGGCGAAACCAGAAAGTATGGAAGAAAAACTCAATGCATTGGTATTGGCGTATGAAGATATGTTGTTACGAGACACATCGGTTGCTGGAGAGATGGTGCTTCTTGGTGATAAGGTGCGGCAGGGTCACTATGCGTGTCGTGTGGGGAGTGATTCAAAAACTCCGCATGTTCATTTGCTTCGAAAAACGATGAACAATACTCTTGATGCGATCGAAGGGAATCTGGATAATGCAATCCATGTTTTAGAAGCATTATGTGAAGGAAAATTTTCAATCCGTGCCGATGTCAATGTTGATGCCAAAATGGGGCAAATGCTTGAGAAGATTAATGATCTAGGGGTTGCACTGCAATCGATGG
Organism: Sulfuricurvum sp.; assembly: GCA_030679635.1. GTDB lineage: Bacteria > Campylobacterota > Campylobacteria > Campylobacterales > Sulfurimonadaceae > Sulfuricurvum. Next base: position 2,366 of record JAUXSZ010000160.1, read on the forward strand.
AGTCTCAAAATAACGAAGCTAAAGAGGTACTTAACGATAACACGCGTCATCTGAAAGAAACAATCGAAAATCTTCGCTCGACCAAGTTTGTGGAACTCAATGGAATGATTGAGACGACGGTAAAACGGATACAGAGCGTTGCGGGGAAAGAGCATGACCTTGCCGATAATCTTAAATTACTGGCGGGTAATGCTCGTGAAACGAAAGATATTTTAGTCACGATCGGCGATATCGCCGATCAGACGAATCTGCTGGCCCTTAACGCCGCGATCGAAGCGGCGCGCGCCGGTGAACATGGTCGGGGCTTCGCCGTCGTCGCGGACGAAGTACGTAAATTAGCCGAACGGACACAAAAAAGCCTGGCTGAAATTGCAGCAACGATCAATGTATTGATCCAGGCGATCAGTGATAATAGCGAAGCACTGAATCAAAATATGGACGATATGGTGGATTTAACGCATTACGTCGGTACGGTAGATCAAAAAATGGATGATTTGCTTGTTTCGATGGACGCTATGAGTTGAGTTTTTTCGAGTAAGCATACGTTAATGAGAAGTGCATCTTTGCCCCTCATTTAGATAGATGATCAGCAGAAACGATTGGTTACGTACCTGAAGTGTATCGTATTTTCGTTATTATTTCAAAAAGTATAATAAGGTTTTTGAATGAGTACCCCTACTGAGATCTATTTTAGCGATTACCGTCCCAGCGATTATGGGATCACAACCTGCCAACTGGAATTTATTATTGAAAACAGCTCTACGCGCGTTGATAATGTAATGGAGGTCAAACGCCAAAACCCCGATGCAAAAGAGTTGAGATTGGACGGAGAGATGTTGGATCTCGAGCTGCTGTGGGTGAATGAGACACTGTATGATGAGAGCATGTACACAATAGAATCGGATGCCCTGATTATTCCGCTGAACATGGATGCAGCCCGTATCCGCGTGATCACTCGAATCTATCCCGATGATAATACGGCACTGGAGGGGCTTTACCGCTCAGGGGGAATCTGGTGTACCCAAAATGAGCCCGAGGGGTTTCGCCGCATTACCTATTTTCTAGACCGTCCTGATGTGATGACCCGTTTTACGACGAAAATTATTGCCTCCAAAGAGGTCTCCCCTGTAATCCTTAGCAACGGAAATTTATGCGGAACGGCTACCTTGGAGAGCGGTAAGCATCTGGCCGTGTGGGAAGATCCTATCCCTAAGCCTTCGTATCTTTTTGCTTTGGTGGCGGGAGATTTGGGGAGCATTCACGATACGTTTGTCACGATGAGCGGCAAAGAGGTGGCCTTGGCCATCTATTGTGACAAAGGAAATGAGTCCAAATGCCATCATGCGATGCGCAGCTTGAAAAAAGCGATGCAATGGGATGAAGAGGTTTACGGAAGAGAATACGATTTGGATATCTACAACATTGTTGCGGTAGACAGTTTTAATATGGGGGCCATGGAGAACAAGGGGCTGAATATTTTCAACTCCCATTATGTTCTGGCGGATGAGCACAGCGCAACAGACAGTGACTTTATGGGGATTGAGAGCGTCATTGCGCATGAGTATTTTCACGCCTGGACGGGGAACCGTATCACGTGCCGCAACTGGTTTGAGCTGACCCTCAAAGAGGGGTTGACGGTATTTAGGGACCAATGTTTCAGTGCCGATATGAACTCGCAACTGATCCAGCGGCTTGATGATGTTAGAGCGCTTCGTGAGCGGCAGTATGTCGAAGATGCAGGGCCGACGGCTCACCCGATCAAGCCCTCATCCTACCTAGAGATCAATAATTTTTACACGGCAACGGTGTACGAAAAAGGGGCTGAGGTGATTCGGATGCTTCATACCCTTTTGGGGAAAGAGGGATTCGCAAGGGCAACGGATCGCTATTTTGAAAACTTCGACGGACAGGCCGTAGGAACGGAGGAGTTTTTATGGGCGATGCAGCAGGAAAGCAGTATCGATCTGACGCAGTTTAAGCGGTGGTATGCCCAAGAGCGAACACCGACACTGGTTATCACGAGCGACTACAATGCGCAAGCGCAGACGTTAACCCTGAATATTACACAGCAGATTCCGAATAATACGCACAACAAAGAGCAGCTTCCCTACGCTATGCCATTTGGAATAGGGCTTCTGGATTCAAAGGGAAACCCGTTTGAGTTAAAAAGTGCCAATGCAAAAATTATCCGGGAGGGGATAGTGTGGATCGACCAAGCCGTCAATGCCCTAGTATTTGAAAACATACATGAAGCCCCGAAACTTTCTCTTAATCGTCACTTCAGTGCCCCCGTGCGCATTGAGTGCAGTGAGATCGATTATTCCTTTTTGATGGCACACGATTCGGATGGATTTGTCCGCTATGAAGCGGCGCAGCAGTTTGCGATTGCAACTCTCCACTCCATGATGGCTACCGAGGTACCAAGCGAAGCGTATTTGAATGCCTACGGAAAAATTCTCGAAGACGATACCATGGACAGGATGTTTAAGGCACAGCTTTTAGAGTTGCCGACGTTGTCGATGATGATGCAATTCCAAGAGGTTATCGATGTTCAAAAAATACACTGTGCCCTCGAAAATCTCAAGCGTACCCTTGCAAACCGTTTTGCAAAGAGTATTGAAAAACAGATCCATGAGCTGTATGAACCTGGCAACAGTTCCATTGATGCCCTTAGCATGGGGAAGAGGGCATTGAAAAATCGTTTGCTCTCTTTATGGATGAGCCTGGAAGAGGAGAGGTGTGCCTCTTTGTGTAAGCGCTATTATGATGAATCGCTCAGCATGACCGATCGTCTAGCGATGCTTGATTTGCTCGAAAATCATGCTCCCCATTTGGCAGCAGAAGCGTTTGCCCATTTTTATGAGGAGCATAATAGTAATACCCTTGTTATGAACAAATATTTTGCCCTTTTGGCTTCTTCACAACGTGATAGAACCCTCCAAAGGGTCATTGCGTTGCAAGAAGACAAAGTGTTTGATGAAAAAGTGCCGAATCTGGTTCGTGCATTGTTCGGATCGTTTGCCCGTAATGCAGTGGCGTTTCATGAGGTGAGTGGCAGCGGATACGATTTCATTGCCGATAAGATTATTGAAATTGATCTCCTAAACCCTCAAATCGCGTCAGGATTGGTGGGTGCATTTAAAAGTTATGATAAATTATCACCTCTTCAGAAGCGTAAAATGGGGTGTGCATTGGAGAGAGTAAAGAATCATCCAAACCTTTCGAATAATGTGAATGAGATCGTCAGTAAGATTTTAAATATTTAAGAAAAATTCTAAAAAATAATTTTAAGTTTTTGATGTTTTTTTGATAAATTTGGGCTATAATCGATTATACGAACGATTTTTCCCAAGGAGACACGATGGCTAGATTAGTAGTTTTAGGTGGTGGAATAGCGGGACATACGGCGGCGACATTTGCAGCTGATTGGCTCGGTAAAGATCATGAAGTGGTAGTAGTTACCCCCAATGCAAAATGGAACTGGATCCCCTCAAACATTTGGGTGGGTGTCGGTGAGATGACCAAAGATGAGGTCACTTTCGAGCTCGCTCCTGTCTATGAAAAAGCAGGAATCACCTACAAGCAAGCCAAAGCGGTGAGCCTTAACCCTGAGGGGAATAACAGTAGGGATAAACCTTTTGTCACAGTTGAATATACGGGACAGGGCAAAGCAGGACAGAGCGAAGAGATAACATATGATTATCTGATCAACGCTACGGGACCGAAACTGAACTTCGGAGCAACACCTGGCTTGGGCGAGGGATCACAGTTGGGAGAGTATACGGTTTCCGTATGTACAGCGGATCATGCGGACCACGCGGCGCACGAATTCATGAAATGTATGGATAAAATGAGAAAAGGGGAGCGCCAAAAGTTCTTGATCGGTACGGGTCACGGAATGTGTACGTGCCAAGGGGCGGCGTTTGAATATATTTTCAATGTCGAGCACGAAATCCGTAAACCGGGTCTTCGTGACATGGCCGACATCCAATGGATTTCGAACGAATCGTTTCTTGGCGATTTCGGGATGGGCGGACT
>JAUXSZ010000162.1 GCA_030679635.1 Sulfuricurvum sp.
CGTTTGCCCCTATACAGGAGTTCCCATGCAAGATTTTTTTCTTCTTGCCCAATCCAAGAAGAAAAATTACCGTTACTCCAACTTCCGGGATGGATGGTTTCAATGACCACTTCATCAATCTTTTGGTTGACTACGGCCTCACTCATGGTCTGAGTAGTAATCCAATCGCTCTTATCCAGAGCATTATAAAGTCCCTCTAAAAATAATTTGCCGTTATTACGGTAAAACTCCCATGCATTCTCCCCATCTAAAACCACATTGACCTGACATGACCCTTTCGCCCTATCATAAATACGACGTAATCGGTGAATGAAATCTTTTACTGCCTCTTCGGGATCCATACGATTGTACATAAACCCAATAGCATCACTGATATTATGATCTCTGAATGAGAGCATGATCTCGCATGAACTATTTTTGAAACGGCAACGCTGATAGATGAGATCATGCGAGGCTGTGGGAAGACTTTTTAGAAGAATTTCCTCGTCGCTGCAGCTCCATTTTATCCCGTGAGCACTGTAACGCTCAAGAGAATCGTTATCTACCGATCCCTCAGAGGGCCAAATTCCCCTGGGCATACGATTAAATACAGACTCATAATAAGAAATCGCGCGCACTATGTGCGCCTCGGCATCGTCCGAAAAAGAGATTGGATTGTTCGGCATCAATACCTCTTCATCCGCCTGTTTCGCATTTTGGACATCCATCAAAAGGGGCATGATCGGATGATAAAAAGGGGTAGTAGAGATCTCTATCTGGCCCCGATCTTGGAGCTCTTTATAAAATGGGACAATCTGGACTATAAAATCAGCCAGTTCTTCCAGCAACGCCCGTTTCTCATCCTGAGTAAAGTGCCGTTTAAGAAGGAGAGATTGAATCAGTGGCGAATGTTCCCGTAAATATTCCCCGCACCACGCCAGTAGAAAACACACCTCAAGGTCCAAGATCTCATCGTGCCCCAATACGCTGACTTGTTCCGTGCTATTTACATTCCCGACTTTTCGGTACAATTCAGCATACCGGGCAATGGGATCGATCATCGTTTCCTTCTGCGCAAAAAAAAGAAACTCCATCAAATAAAGAAGTTCTGCATTGGAGAGTTCTTCCACTTTTTTTGAAATGGTCTGTATGAATCTGTCATCAACGGTTGTTGTCTCGTAATCTTTGAGCTGTATGAGAAGCGAAGGAACCAAGTTGAAAGTCGCCTTTAACCCAGGATGGGTGCTTAAATACCAGGCCATATCGTAGTAGTCTTTAATCCCATGTAAATAGACCCATGGCATCGAATAGTGCCCTGACATATCATCCTTATAATAAGGTTGATGCATATGCCAGAGGAAATTGAGATAAAGATGCTTTGCCATGCTAATCCTTTTGGCTACTCGTTAATCCACTGTTCAATCTTTTTGGTGTAATCCCGGAGAATCTTTTCCCCTAATATTTTACTTTCCGCTTGGATATAGAGACACAGATAGTCGCTGTTCTGATGAGGGATCATTAATATCCATGCTTTCTTATCCAGCCATATTTTTACCCCATCTACATGCGAGGCCTCTTGATCCGTACTGTCTTCCAAAAATTTGCGCATCATCTTCCCTTTGTGCTCATTATCACACGGTAATTGGGTTTCAAGATAGAAGAAAGGATCAAATCCCATTGTTATTTCACTGACTTTCTTATTTTTAGAACTCAGCATTTCGATCAGCTTTATACACGAAAACAGGGAATCGAAATTAAGTGCAAACTCCGGAAAAGCGTAACACCCTGCTGTTGTACCGATGAAATCGTACTGGGACAACTCAGAAGCTTTTAGATTGGTAATTTTTGCGCGTTCAATAATCAAATTATTAAAACGGTGATCAATAAAATCAGGTGCCCATACAGGCAATAAAATCCGTTTTTCATCCCCTTGCGTATTGAGCAATTCCAAGAAAAGAAGCAGTGAGATATGACGCTCCAACACCATGCCATTTTCACAGACGATGTCAAAGACCTTTGAGTCTGGATAAATAATATACCCCAAATCAAGCTTCATCCCTTTGACAATATCGGAGAGTTCTTTTTTGGACTTTTCGATTCGATTGGGAACTTTCGTCAATTTCTTGTCATTAAGATAGGCATTGAGCGTCACCGCATCGATATCCAGTTCGTTTAAAACATCCGGCAATATTGAGGAAGCCGTTCCAAACAGCAAGTCGAGTGCAATACGGAATTCTCCGTGCTTTATCGCCAGAAAATCCAGATGTTCAAGGAAATACTTAATATAAATATCTCCAATATGACCGTTTTCCAATATCTCACCAATCTCCGTATAATTAACCCGACGGAAACTCTCCTTGAAAAAGATCCTCTCCATCCCTTTTTCGCTATTGGTATCAATATTGAGCCCTTCACCCGTGTAGAAAGTAATCTGTGTATTAATCTGGTTCTCCATCGACTCCTCAAAATGGACTCCGGCGATGATCGCATCATGATGAGCCAGATTAAAACGCATAACAGAGGGGCATTCCAACTTTAAATCCAAGACATTGATTCCCGTGGAAAGCAAACCGCCCAGAAAAGCCCGTTTGAGCATCCGTGAACTTCGGTGATAATCTCTCGATACATAGACGGTAGAGCCAACAGGCAAAACAGAACCAAAGGATTCGGCCAACTTTGTAGCCATCTCGCAGGAGAGTTCCAAATTCGTTCGGCCGATCACACTCCCGTTTTCAAAGATGGTATTTTTGTATTTCTTTCCCCAAATGACATTGTTACTGACAATGGACGCTTCATCGATGACCTTATTAGGCCATACGATCACATCATTTTCAAAGCTAACCAGATTGTCAATCTCACATTTTTCTGCGATGATCACACCGTGGCGGGCTTTGACTTTCTTCCCAATGCTCACATTGTTGCAGATGACGGCATGGCTTAAATGAACCCCGCTTTTAATCTCTACATTGTCCCAAATGACACTGTCGTTGATATGACTTCCATTATCGATAAAAACATTATTGCCGATCACCACATTATGAAGTTTGACATCTTTACCGATCCGTACATTTTTACCTACGATTACCTTACCGCTGATTTTGACCGTCTCAAAATCGATCATCTCGTGTAAATGGATCGGAGTACTCTCAACAAGAGTATTTTTACTGCTCACATGCAAATCGATTTTTTCATTTAGAATGTCGTCGTGCAGGTCTCGGTAGCTGTGAGGGTTACCCACATCCCGCCAATACCCCTTGACGCTACAGCCCCACAAAGGGAGCCCTGTCTTCATCAAAAAGGGAAAGAGATCCTTTGCAAAATCGTAGTTTTCCTCTTTGGGGATATAATTGAGAATATGGGGTTCAAGAATATAGATTCCCGTATTGATCGTATCGCTGAATACCTCCCCCCAGCTGGGTTTCTCCAAAAACTTTTCGATTTTGCCGTCACTGCCGGAAATTACGACCCCAAAATCGAGCGGATTTTCGACCGAGGTCAGGGTAATCGTTAGGGAGGAGTGCTTTTCGTGATGATAGTTTATAATGTGTCTAAAATCAAAATCAGTGACCAAATCACCGCTTACGATAATAAAACTGTCGTCTTTGAGATACTCTTGTGCATATTTGACCGCCCCTGCCGTCCCATAGTCATCATCAGGAATCACATAGGTAATTTTAATCCCTAACTTTTTGCCATCTTTGAAATACTCCTTAATGACCTCTGGCATAAAATAAAGCAGTATCACAAATTCCTCAATTCCTACTGCTTTGAGACTTTTGATGATATGTTCCATCATCGGTTTATTGATAATTGGAAGCATTGGTTTGGGCATCGAATTCGTTAGTGGCTGTATTCTCGTGCCGAACCCTCCTGCCATTACGACAGCTTTCATCACATGACACCTAAAATAGTTATTGGGTTAGTCAGCGTATTTTGTTGAAATAAGTACATTATTTATCTTTTTGTTAATTTAGTTAGAAAGACCTACAATTTTTTCTTTTTGTCAGTTATGTGACGTGTATTTTCTCTACTGCCGCTACTATTATTTTCTAGAGTTTAATCATAGCATAAAAAACAAAATTGGTTATATTTAACTTTATCATATTGAAAAGTACGAATGTGCTACAATGTAAAAATACAGTATAAGCCTTAAATGCAAAATGAGTGATAGATAATTTCGAGATAAGAGACAAATATGGACACAGGGATAAAAGTAGCGATTGTTCTAGCGATTGGGATTCTCGTCTACCGGGAGATTCTAAAATCGGCTGTAAAAAATACCAAAGAAATCCCCACATTTGTGAAAGAAAAAGCAAGCTTTTTGAGTTTAATGATTGTTGTCCTAAGTGTGGGGATCTTTGTCTCTGTTGGGATATCCATGACCAACATTGAAACACGTGACTTACGCCCATATCATCCTCCTCATACCCCTGAAATGATCAGTATGTTTGATAAAGGGGTGATTGTATTGAACGGCCAATACATCAAAACCAATCTGGCCAAACCCAAAGAGCTCACAACTCTTGCCGGGCAGTTAACACAAGGATGCAATGGCAACGATGCGTGTGAAATACAAAAGATGTTTGATTATGTCACCCATATCCCGTATCGAACGGATTACACGAGCCGTAATGCCAAAGAAGTGATACGGAGCGACTGGGGAGACTGCGATGATAAAACCAATCTCTTCGCATCCTTACTGAATGAAAGGGGATTTAATTATCGATTTGTCTATGTTCCACACCACGTATTTATGGTTGTTCATCTAGAGGACAAAAGTGCCCTTCCCTTTTTAACGACCAAGCTCACGATTGATGGGGTAAGTTACTACTATGCCGAGACTACGGCGATAGGAGCACGCATAGGAGAATTCAACGGGCAATTTCCTATCTCGTTTGAGGGAATATACGATTTGAGGAAAAATGAGTCTGTTGATTTAGAGAAAGTTTCATTTTGGATGGGATAAGATTTGTCAAAAAATAAACCTTATCCTACAAACAAGAAAAGGTAGATGCTGCATCCCATTACTGACGTGAGGGTGAGTGCCGCAAAAATCCATTTTCCCATACGACGGTGCTGTTTCATGGCTCCCTTACCGTGCACTATATAGGTCTTATAGGAGGTGATGATTAGGTATATCCACCCCCCCACTGCCATGAGGGCTATGAAGATATGTACTGCCAAAAAAAGCAGTAAAAAATCATACGACGTAGGCGACATTTTGACATACTCGACAAATCCTCCGCTGATACGAACGCCGAGTTCAAAAATGATCACCATCACTATGGTTAAGGATAAAATGACTATTTGAGAACGGTAATGAAGCACTATGTTACCAATGACAGCCTGCCGTATTGACATTCCAAGCAAAAAAGGGAGGATCGCGAAATAGAGGGTCACCACATCCATAAAAAAAGCGGCACGCGTACCTAAAAATCCTGGTTCTAAAAACATATATTCCTCTTGTATGGTAAAATTTGCGTATATTATAGACTACGAGGGCTAGATGGACGATAAAACACGATGGAATGCCAAGCATCAAAATGTTCCCATGCCGATGAACCCTTCCGCCATTGTCATGCAACATGTTGTTCCGTCCGTAGATAAAAGAGCATTGGATATTGCTTGCGGAATAGGACGTAATACCCACTATTTAGCCAAACTAGGGTTTGAAGTGGATGCGGTGGACATATCGGACTATGCTCTCTCACAGCTTCAGCATACAGCGATGATTCATCCGATTGAGACAGATTTGACAAGCTATAGAATTGCGCCGAATGCTTACGATGTAATCGTTAATATAAACTACTTGGAGCGAAAGCTTTTCCCCTCAATAATGGCAGGACTCAAAAGTGGAGGAGTTCTCATTTTTGAAACTTTTATTACGGCTCACGAAGAAGGGTATCATAACCCTAGCAATCCTGATTTTCTTTTACGATCAAACGAGCTGCTACACGCGTTCTGCGAATTAGAAGTGCTGTTCTACGAAGAGCGTGATGATCGAAATATGCAGGGTGAAAAAGTCAAAATCGCGTCCTATGTTGGTAAGAAATAGATAAAGTTGGTTGTGTTATAATTTCAAAAATTTTTTAAAGGCTGCACATGCTAACCGATCGCGTCAATACCCTCTCAGAATCGATTACCATCGCTATTTCCACATTGGCACAAGAGCTTAAAGCTCAAGGAAAAGATGTGATTAGCTTTTCAGCCGGAGAGCCTGATTTCGACACACCTCAAGTGATTAAAGATGCAGCCATTCGTGCGATCAATGAAGGATTTACAAAATACACCGCCGTTGACGGCATTCCTGAGCTAAAAGCCGCAATTGCCCATAAACTTCAACGTGATAATGGTTTGGTTTACAAACCAAACCAGATTATTGCCAGCAATGGGGCAAAACATTCACTCTATAATCTTTTTGCATCGACCATACAAGCAGGTGATGAAGTCATCATCCCGGCACCTTATTGGGTTACCTACCCTGAACTGGTACAGTATTGCGGCGGGACGGTGGTTGAAATTATGACCGATGACGAAAGCGGATTCAAGATAACACCGGAACAACTAAAAAACGCGCTTACGCCAAATACAAAAATGTTAATTTTGACTTCTCCTTCGAATCCAACCGGTGCAGTCTATTCACGTGACGAATTGGCCGCGTTAGGGAAAGTCCTTGAGGGGACAAAGGTTATTGTTGCCAGTGATGAGATGTATGAAAAATTGATTTATGATGGAGAATTTGTTTCCTCGGCATCGGTCAGTGATGATATGTTTCAACGAACCGTTACGATTAATGGATTAAGCAAATCGGTTGCGATGACAGGATGGCGTTTTGGCTATATGGCCGCAGCTAATACCGAGATCATCCAAGCTACCAAAAAACTACAAAGCCAAAGTACCTCAAATATTAATAGCATTACTCAAAAAGCAGCAATTGTTGGCTTAAATGGAGATGCGGATGCAGACGTCGAATCCATGCGCCAGGCTTTCAAGGCTCGAAGAGATGAAGCGGTAAAACTGTTTAATGAAATTGACGGACTCTCCGTACTCTCTCCTGCCGGAGCTTTCTATCTTTTTGTAAATACGAAAGCTGTCAGTAATGACTCTATGGCATTTTGCAAAGGATTGCTGGAAGATCAAGGGGTGGCCGTAGTACCAGGATTAGGATTCGGCTCTGAGGGGTACTTTAGATTTAGTTTTGCAACCGATACCGAAAGCATTCGTAAGGGGATTCAACGTATCGCAACGTATGTGGCTACGCTTCGTAAATAAAGTTTAGACGCAGTATCATTTTTCCTCTATAAAAGAGGAAAATGGTTATTGTTTGATCAACTGCAATGCCGCAATAACGTCATCAATGTTTCCAAGAGGAAGATGTACTTTCCATTCAGGATTTTTGGCATCTCCGCTTAATGAAATACCGATGCTAGCTACGCTGTCACTTCCCTCTCCATAAGGGGCATCAACCTTACTGACCGCAATAAGACCTTTTTTTGTTCCATTTAATGGAATTTCTTTGACGATAGTTGCAGATGCGTTCATAAATTCTCCTAATTGCTTGATATATTATGAGTTTATCTGATTTTGACTAAAGCAAGCTTAAAAAGTCGCCTTATTGTGCTGAAGCTTGACGATTATTCCCATAAATAAAAGCATACATTTTACGATAATAATTTTCATTCCGAGTTCGATCTGTGGCAGAAAAATGGTGGTAACGGCCTAATGTTTCCCATGAATAACCAAAACTTTTAACCAAGCTGGTCATAATCCTGTTTGCGTGTTCCCGCTCAGTCGCATCCACAAAATATTCGTGGAGCATAGGGTTTGGGTGATATTTATAATTAATTTGATAAGGTCCGAGATCTAGATTAACAATCCCACCATTAATAAGAGCCTGTGCTTGAGCACTGCACTCCTCTGTGGAATTGCATCGGATAATATGACCATTGACAGCGAAACCTGCAGACTGCGCTCGCTGGGCATCTTCGAGAACATTAATACGTATTACATTGGGATTGCATGTTCCGTCCACTTCTTTTAAGCATTCGCAGTGACGGATGGCATCCAACACCGTATCGGGCATCCGTACACTAGACATATCGAAATCAACGCTCATGAGCTGAGCAGTAAGAGCCGTTAATATGCCTAGTTTTTTCATACGTTTCCTTTGACTTTTATTGCAATATTTTAGCTAATTTTGCTTGAAGCTTCAACCATAACTTATGTTCCATTAGGGGGAAACCGCTGTAAACGCCCCCCTTTGTGATACTTTTTGTAACACCTGATCGAGCGGCAAGAGTCGTAAATGGGGCAATACTAAGGTGGCCGGCAGTAGCGCTTTGCCCCCCCATGACAACATTCCGTCCCAGTGTTGTTGAGCCTGCAAGTCCTGATTGGGATACCAAGATACAATGTTCACCAACGATGCAGTTATGCCCGATTTGGATCAAATTATCAATTTTAGACCCTTTTTTAATCCATGTTGAACCAAAAACAGCACAATCAATCGTCGTATTGGCCCCGATCTCTACATCCTCTTCAATAATTACATTTCCGTTTTGGTAGAGTTTTATATGCTCCCCGCTCTTGGTATGTGCATATCCAAACCCGTCACTACCAACAACACTTCCTGAATGAATAATGACATTATTCCCAATAACGCAGTCCCGGTATATGGATACATTGGGATACAGGGTAACGTTGTCCCCTATCAAAACATCTGCACCAATATAGACTCCGCTCATAACGGTACATCCGGATCCTACTTTTACTCCATTTTCGATATGAGCCGTTGGGAACACCGTGCTGTTCTCCCCTATAATCGGCTTGATATCGCTACTTTGTATCGGTTTAGCAAAAGATTTTGAAAGCTTAGCCACCATCAAATAAGGCTCTTCACTGATTAGGGCAACAACATTGTCGGGTAATAAATGAGATTTTGATGCAGGAAGGATGACAGCAGACGCCTTCGTACTCGAGAGCTCTTTTTCATATTTTGAATCCGACAAAAAGGAAATCTCCCCTTTTGCGGCATCCCGCAGAGTGTTAATACCACTGATGGTAGATTCATTACTATCAGAACATTCAATTTGAAGTAATTGTGCTACGTCACTAACGGTCATATTAACGTTCCAATGCCACAGAACCGCTGCGGACAATCTCTTTTGGATGGAACCGTTTAATCGCTTCTAAAAAATGTCCTACTCGATGCGGTTCATCAGCAACCATAACAATGAGAGTATCGTGGCTGACGTTGACAATACGACCATTGTAGGCATGGGCTAATGCTTCAATATCGCTGATGGATTCACTCAGAGGAATCTTCACCATGGCCATCTCTTTTTCTACCAAATCAGCATGTTCGTAAACTTTTAACACCGGTATCAGCTTGTGTAGCTGTTTGGTGATTTGTTCAATTACCCGTACTGATCCTGCCGTAACGATCGTGACTCTTGAATATTTTGAATCCGGTATCGGAGCTACCGTGAGGGAATCGATATTGTAGCCTCGTCCTGAAAATAGACCAGAGATGCGCGACAGTACGCTTGCCTCATTTAAAACGATAACGGAAATAACGCGTCGAGCTTCTTCCATTATTTCTCCTTGTATTCTAGCATCATATTAAAGAGCGATCCGCCGGCCGGAACCATGGGCAAGACATTTTCAAATCGATTAACAGCTACATCGATAATGGCGACGACATTCTTCTCAACGGCATCTTTGAGTGCAAAATCAAACTCTTCTTTGGTACTGACACGGTAGCCGATACCCCCAAAACTTTCCGCTAATTTAATAAAATCAGGCTGAATGGAGAGATCGGTTTGGGAGTGTCTTTTGTCGTAGAACATGGTTTGCCATTGGCGTACCATTCCTAAAAAATTATTGTTCAAAATAACATTGATCACGGGAAGATCAAACTCCACCGCAGTCATCAACTCTTGAATATTCATCAAAATTGAGCCATCACCCGTAATATTGATGCTCACACGACCAAGATCGGCTCGCTTGACGCCGATTGCTGCAGGAAATCCAAATCCCATAGTCCCTAATCCGCCAGAACTGATCCACTGACGAGGACGGCTGAAGGGATAAAATTGTGCTGTCCACATTTGATGCTGCCCGACATCGGTAGAGATATTGGCATCATCGCCTAAGAGTTCTCCGATCCGCTGTACAACCCATTGAGGTTTCAATCGATCTCCCTCCTCTGTGTAGCTGAGGGGGTGTAATTTGTTGAAATTTGCAATGGTATTGTGCCATGGCTCATAGCGTGATGGATCTATTTGTTCTTTGGCTAAAGGGATCATCGCCTCAAGGATATTTTTGACATCTCCCACAATAGGGAAATGGGCATTCACCAATTTGGAGATACTCGCCGGGTCAATATCAACGTGGATAATTTGTGCATGTTTGGCAAATTCGGACAGTTTACCGGTAACACGGTCATCGAAACGAACGCCTAATCCGATAACAAGATCCGTTTCGCTCATCGCCATATTGGCAGCATACGATCCATGCATTCCCAGCATCGAAATCAATAGGGGATCTGCATGATGCAGCGTTCCTCTCGCCATAAAGGTTTCTACCGCCGGAATTTGGGTCATTGTCGAAAATTGTCGTACCAAATCAGCTGCGTTTGCATTGATAATACCGCCACCAAGATAAAGGAGCGGGCGCTTTGCCGATGCAATCGCTTCAATCGCTTTTTTGATTTGGCGAGCATTCCCTTTTACGGTTGGCTTATAAGTTTCAATATCAACATCTTTTGAGTAATCAAAAGTAGCGATTTGTGCCGTCACGTCTTTAGGGATGTCAACATGTATGGGACCTGGACGACCGGTTCGTGCCAAATAAAACGCCTCTTTTAAGACACGAGGAAGATCGGCGGCATCCGTAACAAGATAGTTGTGTTTGGTACACGGTCGGCTAATTCCGACAGCATCAATCTCTTGAAATGCATCGGTACCGATCAACGACATAGGAACCTGTCCGCTGATCACCACGAGAGGAATAGAATCCATATAGGCATCGGCAATACCGGTAATTGCATTGGTAAAACCGGGGCCTGAAGTGATCATGGCAACGCCCACTTTTCCGGATGCTTTAGCATACCCTTCCGCTGCATGAACCGCTGCTTGTTCGTGACGGGTTAGGACGTGTTGAAACGAACTTTGTTTGTAGATTTCATCATAGACGTTCATGATCGCACCGCCCGGATAACCGAAGATCACCTCGACCTCTTCGGCAATGAGCGCTTCGATAACCATCTGTGCACCGCTGATTTGCATGTCGTCTCCTTTGTTTAAAAATAGTGTGAATAGTGCTTTTAAAAATTTGCCCATTATAAAATAAACAAGCTATGAATTACGTTAAATAGGGGAAGAGGTTCACGAGCTTGTGGTAAAATTGATCTTAATCAATGATGAATTCGACAAAAAAAGATAAAATTGCCAAAAATCAGAAGGAAATTTATGAAATCCATCGCTCTACTTACCTTAATAACCCTCACACTTATGGGATCCGATGGGTACAAAGTTTACCAGGATAACTGCATGAAATGCCATGTCGAAATGATGAGTAAATCAGAAGTACTAAAATCCTTCAAATTTCTCAAAGCGCCACCCATGGTTGAAGTCTCGAATAAGATTAAAAACAACATTCGAATTATGGATGAAGATAAAGATGTCAAACGTCGTGTCGTGATTGCCTTTGTAAAAGACTATATCGAAAATCCAAGTATTCAGTACAGCATGTGTGATCCCATGGCGTTGGAAAAGTTCGGAGTCATGCCGTCGTTAAAAGGGAAACTGAGTGAAGAACAGAAGCAAGCAGTTGCCCAGTGGGTGTATGACCGCTATGAGGGGAAAATGTTTTAATCTCTCATGAGAGAGATTAATTAAACGGTAATTTCTGTTTCTTTGACCATTTCTTCTAAGTAGTCGTACATTTTGAGGCTATTTTCTTCCATTTTAGTGAAATTATCAATGATCTCTTTATGATTATCAATAACCCTGTCTGTCGGATAGATATAAGCAAGGTTGAGATTAACAAGACGATGAATCTCATGATGAGGAGCATCCACTTTTGCATAGGCATTTGTTTTTGAAAATTTATCTTTTGCGGTCCCCGCATACCATTTCCCTAAATGACATTCAGAATGACTCATGTTTTCTAATCGTTTAGTACGGCGAATAATGGAGGTATACGCATTGGATTTATAAATTGTATGATCGATTTTAGCCAGTAACACATAAACCATATTTTCAATGGAGCTTGCATAGGAGGTAGCCTGTTTCGCACCACGACTAAAATCATTAAATGTAAGGGTAAACTTTTCAATACTACTGAGTGAGTTCTGTGCGATGGAATTGGTAGATTCTGAACTCTCTTGTAAATCAGAAGCATCTTGTTGGAGTCTTTGTATCGATATGGCAATCTCGCTGGTCGCTTTTTGGGTTCTCTCTGCGAGTTTACGTACTTCATCAGCAACAACGGCAAATCCCCTCCCATGTTCCCCTGCTCGAGCTGCTTCAATAGCTGCATTCAGGGCCAAGAGGTTGGTTTGTTCGGCAATCTCTTTGATAAGATCAACGACAGAATTAATTTCTCTCGTTTTCTCATTAAGAACTGAAATGCTTTGAGTAGATGTGTCGGCACTCATAATAAGTGAATGCAGTTTCTCAGTAATTTCACCGATTACCTCGATACTATCATCGGCATTGGATTCCGTCTGTTTACTGATAGTTACAATTTTGTCAATGTAGTGGATAGAACGGGTTAAATCTTCATGTAGAAGCTCAAGTTCTCCGACAACACCATGCCCAATTTTTCCAATAGTATTGTTAATGTCGGTTGCCAAAATGGTGTCGGTGTCGGTTTGCATATTGGCGATGGCGCGATTAGTCGTATCAATGTTCGTTTGGAAATCACCTTTGAATTCAAATGAATTGATTTGGCGGTAAGCCGTTTTTTGACTCGCCTCTTCTATAGAAGCCGAGATCTCTTCCATATAGCGTGAAAGCTGATTGGCAAAGTTGTTAAAGCTAACACGCATTTGTTCCAGTTCCCCACCCTCTTTATAATCTAAACGATGGGTGAATTTACCTGAGTCGGCTTCGGTAAGAACATTAGTAACTTTTGTAATGGTCGATTGAACATTCCGAATATTAATAAACATATACCACGCAAGGGCAAAATTGGCAATATTAATAATCCGCATAATATCAAAACCGTAGTGATAAACTTCAACACCTAAGCCAAGCGTAAAGATACACAGTGAAATAATATTAGCATATTGGATTTTTGATAGGGAAGAGAGAGAGTGCATTCCGGTGGCCTTCATCTGAAAATAATGTGGAGGATTATACACTATTTATGACGTAACTAAAAGATAAGAAGGTGCGGAATGGTATGGTATTTATAAAGATATTGGATTAAAATAATCCAGCGCGACTCCTTCTCGAAGACCGTCATCGACAATAATGGCTTCCTCTAAACGGGTACTTTTAAAAAGGGATTCAACCATCAAGATACCTGTAGCAATCAGTAGCTCCCGCCCTACTCCTACGTACTGTGATCGTACCGATTCTTCCATCTCCATCAATTCTGTATAGGTTTGGATGCAATCCTCTAATGTCAGAATGGAACCGTTTATTTTTTCAGCGTTATAGTTGGAATAATCCATTCCCATACGATAAGCAGCAATTGTCGTCGGTGTACCTGAAGTAAGAACAAGCGTGATAGGTTTTTCTTTGCCCTCCAAGGATCCGTAAAAAAGAGAGACTTGTTCTTCAAAATCATCCAGTAATGAGCGTAGCATTATGGTATCCATCGCTTTTTCGCTCATGGTGACGATACCGATGGGTAAACTTATTAATTTTGTTTCTTTATCTTCATAATAGATGAGTTCAGTGGATCCTCCGCCGATATCGGCCAATACAAAGTGATTATTATGTATATGAAGTTGATATAAACGATTCTGGACAGCAAGAAGAGTTAATGCTGCTTCTTGTTGACCATTTATGATGGTAAATTGGATGCCGGAATCTTGCTGTATTCTAGCAATCACCTCTTTGCCATTGCTTGCCGTTCGAAGAGCTGCGGTCGTGACGGCTACAACCTTTTGACCCACAAAATCAATGTGAGATTTTGCCTCTTCAATAGCACTTAGAATACGTAAGACAGCATTTTCACAAATCTTATTGGTTGCCTGCAGTAATTCGGCAGCGCGGACGATTTTTTCATAACTTTTTCCCCATTGAATACCGTCATATTCAATAAAGCGGATAGTATTTGAACCTAAATCGATAGCAATCATTTTTTAATGCCTATCGTTCTTCACTGCTAAGGTATCGATGCTCATGAAGTAATAATCGTATTTCTCTTTGATGTTCTTCCCCTTTTGTCTCCAAGTGGATGGTAACGTTTGCATCCCCATAGGCCAAAGAGGTAGACGTACGATCGTAATCTATATGAACAATATTTGCATTGAGGTCTTGAAGCATATGGGTCAATTGCATCAAAGCCCCTGGCTTATCAATAAGGGTCACGGTCAGCTTCATTTTTCTGCCAGATTTAATGAGCCCTTTTTCGATGATAATGGATAACAGAGTTACATCCATATTTCCACCACTGAGAACAACACCTACTTTTTTACCTTTAAGATGAGAGAGCTTCCCGTGCAGCAATGCGGCAACTCCTACCGCACCTGCCCCTTCAACTACAAGCTTTTGACGCTCTAGTAAAAATAAAATAGCATTGGCAATCTCTTCATCATCCACACTTATCATCCGGTCTACTGTCTGGAGTATGTGAGAAAGAGTGAGAGCCGATGTATCACGTACCGCAATTCCATCAGCAATGGTACGTACCGTAACCGTGTCAATGACCCGTTTTGCGTCAAAGGATTCTTTCATAGCAGGTGCACCAAGCGCACTAACGCCGATAACCTCAATCGTTGGGGCAAGCTGCTTGATGGCCGATGCCATACCAGAGATAAGCCCTCCTCCGCCAACGGGGATGATAATGGCATCCAGATTGATCATCGATTCTAGCATCTCCAATGCAATCGTCCCCTGACCTGCGATAACGGCTTCGTCAGCAAAAGGGTGAACAAATACCATTGAGTGTTCTTCCCCATATGCTGACGCATAGGCGTAAGCTTCATCGTAATTGGTTCCGTGCAATATGACCTCTGCACCGTAATAGAGGACCCCATTTATTTTGGTTAAAGGGGTTGATTCAGGCATAACAATAAGGGCATTACTCCTAAACATTTGAGCAGCCATCGCAACACCCTGTGCATGATTTCCAGCACTTGCAGCAATGACTCCGCGGTAACGCTCTTCAGCACTCAAGGTAGCAATTTTATTATAGGCACCACGTATTTTAAAGGCACCGGTGACTTGAAGATTTTCTTTTTTGAGATAGATTTCACACCCGGTTTGCTCACTTAACCGCGGGGCATAAGAAAAAGGGGTCTCATCAACAACCCCTTTGATCCGTTCTCTAGCTTGATATATCGCTTCTAAATCAATCAACGCTTTCCTTTAACCATAAATAAGATGATGCTCAACCATGCTGCAATGGTTTTGAACCACTTGCATACCTGCATTTTGTGCTCGCTGGGCGGCTTCGTTATTTACGATCCCTTTTTGCGCCCAAAATACTTTAACATCACCACGTTTCATACAAGAATCCACGATAGGATTAAGCGCATCTGGCTTACGAAATATATTAACCATATCAACTGGAAAAGGGATCTCTTCGAGTGAACGGTAAACTTTTTCCCCTAATATTAGATCTTCTTTTGGGTAGACGGGGATGATGGTGTATCCCACATTTTGAAGATAATGGGCCACACGATAGCTATCTTTGGTAGGATCAGGGGATAAACCCAGTACCGCGATCGTTTTTACTTCTGCAAAAATAGACTGTATTTCATTGTTATTGGCATTAATCGTAGGGAAATCACATTCCATTGGACTCTCCTTAATCGTTCTGTATGTATAAGTTATTATATCCTATTACTACGCGAAGAATTCCCTTGGTCAGCTCAAAATTTCACAATATTTTTTGACTATCACCCGTATAGCGTTGTCGTGGACGCGCTATTTTCATTTCAGTATCATTTTTAAGCTCGATCCACTGCGTGATCCATCCAACGGAACGTCCGATAACAAAAATAATGGTAAAC
>JAUXSZ010000177.1 GCA_030679635.1 Sulfuricurvum sp.
GTCTAATCCTGCCTCTTCTAAAAAAAGTGGTTTAAAAAAAGAGTCATCGATACGTATAGGAATACTCCCGTGCTGAAACAGAGCGTGGCGGGTATGACGCTGAGCATTTCCCCCCATCTTTTTCCCCTCAATCACAATGTCATACGCTTGGGTTCCTGCAAGACAGATATCAGAGCGTATTTCATCCCATTGGAGGTCGCACGCAAATTGAGCCTTATGTCCCAGCTTTTTATACAAAGAGATGAGAAATCCGCATAAATAATGGTAGCCCTCCTTGACCCCTTTTCCCCTCAGCCAATCACGAGGAATGATGAGGCTGTAGGAGAGGTCTCCTCCATGGACCAAAATACCTCCACCGCTCATACGACGTACACACGGAACATTTTCTGCCTGAATATTCTCCTGATGCAGACTCTTGAAAAAAGTCGAAAAACGTCCCAGACTTAGCGCATTTTCCCATCCATAGAGTCTAAGAATCGGCATATCCCCTTCTTTAAAGCCGCTTAAAAGGGCTTCATCTACCGCCATATTCCACTCTGCCGTTGCGGTATTGGAATTCAGGAGACGCCACGTAGTATGCCTAATCATCATTCGCTCTTTGTATCTCATTTTTTTATAAGTAATCTAGAATATACTCTATCTATGATAAATTGTGATCAATTGTACCTTAAAGAACAAAGTTTTAAATAAGGAAGATAGAAAATGAAAAAAAATTGGATCGAAAAAGATCTGAATACTTTGCCAATCCAACCCAATCTGCTGGATTATGTCAAGGAGCGGGAATCCTTTACATGGGAAGATGTGGCGGATCAATTAGACGGGTTGCCCTCAGGGGGGTTGAATATCGCCCATGAAGCGATTGACCGACATGCTAATGGCCCCCTCGCCGATAAAACGGCTTTGATATGGCTGGGTGAGCGCGGTGAGAGAAAGTGTTATACCTTTGCCGACATGAAAATACAGAGCGCCAAATTTGCCAATGTCCTCACAACCCTTGGCTTTTCCAAAGGGGATCGGATTTTCACCCTCTCCACGCGTCTCCCGGAACTCTATATCGCCGCAATAGGGATTCTCAAAAACCGCAGCGTTATGTGCCCCCTCTTCTCCCAGTTCGGTCCCGAACCTATCTTGCAGCGCCTAAAGCGCGGCGATGCCAAAGCGCTTTTAACGACGCAAGCTCTCTTTGATAAAAAAGTACGCCCTCTATTGGGAGAGTTGCCGGAACTTCGTACGGTTTTTTTGATTGATGCCCAAGAAGATGAGAGCGATCAGGTGCGTTCCCTTAAGCGGCTGATGGAGAGTGCATCGGACACCTATGAGATTCTCCCTACCGATCCCGAAGATATGTCCATCCTCCATTTCACCAGCGGCACGACCGGAATGCCCAAGGGGGTGGTGCATGTGCACAAAGCAATCTATACCCACTGGATAAGCGGCCAATACGTATTGGACCTCCATGCGAGTGACATTTACTGGTGTACCGCCGATCCGGGTTGGGTCACGGGAACCTCGTATGGGATCATCACCCCATGGCTGCACGGGGTAACGAATGTTGTGGACGAAGCGGAGTTCGATGCGGTGCGTTGGTACAGCACGCTTCAAAATGAGAGGGTCAGTGTCTGGTATACAGCCCCCACGGCAATCCGGAGGCTGATGCGTCTGAATTCAGAGCCAACGAAAGAGTATGATCTCTCACCCTTGCGCCTTATTCAGAGTGTAGGAGAACCGCTCAATCCTGAAGCGGTGATCTGGGGGATGGAGAAACTGAAAATGCCGATCCATGACAATTGGTGGCAGACAGAAACAGGGGGGATCATGATTTCCAATTTCCTCTCTCAACAAATTCGCCCCGGTTCTATGGGGCGTCCTCTTCCGGGGATTGAGGCTGGGATTGTGCACCACAACGATGACGGTACCGTTACCGAAGTGACGGAACCGCTCAAAGAGGGAGAACTCGCCCTCAAGCCGGGGTGGCCCTCTATGTTTAGGGGATATCTGCATGACGATGAACGCTATGCTAAGTCTTTTATCGGAGGATGGTATCTTTCAGGAGACTTGGCTTACAAGGATGAAGACGGCTATTTCTGGTTTGTCGGACGCTCCGATGATATTATCAAAACCTCCGGCCACATGGTGGGGCCATTTGAAGTCGAAAGCACCCTGATGGAACATCCCAGTGTTGCCGAAGCGGGTGTCATCGGCAAACCTGATCCGATGATCGGGCAGCTTGTTAAAGCCTTTGTCTCTCTACGGGCCGGATATGAGGCTACCGAAGAACTTCGACGGGAACTGATTGGTTTTGGGCGTAAGAGACTGGGGTCTGCAGTGGCACCCAAAGAGATAGAGTTTATTGAGAATCTACCAAAAACGAGAAGCGGAAAAATCATGCGCCGGTTGCTAAAATCGAGAGAGATGGGATTGCCTGAGGGCGATATCTCTACGTTGGAAGATTAAAAGGAGATGGCAATGGAGTTAGATTTAGCGAGAGAATTTTATCGGAAGATGCTTTTAATCCGGCGATTTGAAGAAAAGTGCGTGGAACTGTACAGCAAAGAAAAAATTCGAGGTTTTTTGCATCTCTATATCGGAGAAGAAGCCATCGCCGTGGGTATCATGGATGCCCTGAGCCCTGAAGATGCCGTTTTTACGACTTATCGTGATCATGGACAAGCCCTCGCGCGTGGAATTCAACCGAACCGTATTCTGGCCGAGATGTACGGCAAGGTGGAAGGATGTTCACGCGGGCGCGGCGGTTCCATGCATTTGTTCGACGCTCACACCCATTTTTACGGCGGAAACGCTATTGTCGCAGGAGGATTGCCACTGGCTGTGGGGATGGCGCTGGCCGACAAGATGATGAAACGCAACAGGGTCACGGTTTGCATCTTCGGTGACGGTGCCGTGGCAGAGGGGGAGTTCCATGAATCTTTGAATCTTGCCGCTTTGTGGCATCTTCCGGTCCTCTTCGTCTGTGAAAACAACGGTTACGCGATGGGGACTGCTCTGGAATTCACCGAGTCGGAAACGAATATTTCTCTCAAGGCGGCGGCCTACCGTATTTCCTCCCGACAGGTGGATGGGATGGATGTCGTAGCGGTGGCAGAAGCGGCCCAAGAAGCGGTTTCCGAGATTCGTGCAGGCAACGGTCCGGTATTCATCGAATGCCTCACCTACCGTTTTCGGGCCCACTCTATGTTCGATGCCGAACGTTACCGCGAAAAATCGGAGGTGGAGGAGTGGAAGAAAAAAGATCCTCTGCTCCTGTTGCATCAGCGTTTTCCGAATATTGATATTGATAAATATGAAACTGAGATTGTCCAAATTATTGACGAAGCGGTTGACTTTGCCGAAAACGGTACGTTGGAATCCATTGATGATCTTGAAAAATTTGTCTATTCCTGCGAGGTAATACCATGAGTGAAAAAATAACCTATCGTGAAGCGGTACGCAAAGGGATCCGTGAAGCGATGGAAAACGACAAACGGGTCTTTTTGATGGGGGAAGATGTCGGCCACTACGGCGGCAGCTATGCCGTAAGTATGGGGTTTTTGGAACTCTTCGGCTCTGAGCGGATCATTGATACCCCATTGTCCGAATCGGCCTTTACCGGTGCGGGGATCGGTGCCGCTTTGGGTGGGATGCGCCCTATCGTGGAGATCATGACGGTGAATTTCAGCCTGCTGGCACTTGATCAGATCATGAACAATGCGGCGACCCTGCTCCATATGTCGGGCGGACAATTCAACGTCCCTCTGGTCATCCGAATGGCCACGGGAGGGGGTAAACAGCTGGCTGCACAACATTCTCACTCTCTCGAGGGATTGTATGCCCACATACCAGGGCTCAAAGTGCTCATCCCAGCCACTGTGCAGGATGCCTACGATATGGTAGCTCTGGCCCTTGCCGACCCCGATCCGGTACTGATCTTCGAAAACGTTATGCTCTATAACATCAAAGGGGAGTTAGATACAGAGGCTCTCCCTTTGGTTATCGGGAAAGCCAAAACAGAGCGAACGGGCAAAGATCTTACCATCCTAACCTACGGAATCAGTCTCTTCAAAGCACTTGAAGCGGCCGAAATCCTATCGTCAGAGGGGATTGATGCCGAAGTGATCGATTTGCGCTCTCTGCGTCCGCTGGATGATGAAACCATCATGAACTCGGTAGCCAAAACACATCGGGTTATGATCGTCGATGAGGGGTGGAAATCGGGCAGCATCTCTGCTGAAATCATGGCCAGAATCAACGAACAAGCCTTTTTCGAACTGGATGCCCCGATGGGGAGGGTCTGCACTGTCGAGGTCCCTATCCCCTACGCCAGCCATCTCGAACAAGCAGCCCTTCCCAGCACTGAAAAGATTGTCACAATGGGACGAAAACTAATGGAGAAATCATGAGCGAATTTGTAATGCCCAGCCTGGGCGCCGATATGGAATCCGCCGTCCTAATGGAATGGCACGTTAAAGAGGGTGATCACGTCACCAAGGGGCAAGTGATCGCTGAGGTTGAAACGAGTAAAGGGGTCATCGAAATAGAAGTATTTGAAGAGGGGATCGTAGACAAAATACTGGTAAAAGAGGAAACAGAATGTGCTGTTGGAACACCTTTGGCGCTTATCCGTACCGTTGGGGAAACTCCTGCTGCGGATGCTCCGCCTAGCAGCCAACGGATCAAAGCTTCCCCTGCCGCCCGTAGAAAGGCAAAAGAGATGGGAATAGAGATTGCAACCTTAGCCGCGGCTGGAGGAGAAGTTCGTTTGGAACAGGTTGCAGCCGTCGCTGAAACTTCCCCGGAAATCGTTCCAAAAGTGGTTGCCCCAGACGGTATGCGCCAAGCCATTGCCAGAGCTATGAGCCGCTCTAATGCCGAGATTCCCCATTATTATCTCTCGACATCGATCAACATGACACCGGCCCTCAAATGGCTCGAAGGATTCAATGCTGCGCGGACCATTCAAGAACGTATCCTCCCCGCAGCACTGCTGATACGTGCTGTCGTACGGGCACTGCAGGAAGTCCCTGAGTTGAACGGTTTCTGGCAGGATGATGAGCATCATGTAAGCGTTGCTATTCATCCCGGCATTGCGATAGCCCTGCGCAAAGGGGGATTGATCACCCCGGCGCTGATCAATGCACAGGAGATGGGGCTTGATGAGACGATGCATTCGCTGGGAGATCTGATTTCCCGCACCCGCTCCGGCAAACTGCGCAATACCGAGATAACGCAGCAGACGATTACCATTACGAATCTCGGCGATTTAGGGGTAGAAAGCGTCTTCGGCGTCATCTACCCTCCTCAGGTTGCACTGGTAGGATTGGGGCGTATTATGGATGCCCCGTGGGCGGAGGGTGATACTCTCTCGGTACGCAAGGTAATGCAGGCGACGCTGGCCGGTGATCACCGCGCGACCGACGGCCGTACCGGGGGGCTGTTTCTGGATAAGTTAAACCAAATTTTACAAAAACCGGAGGAGTTACTATGACAAAAGAAGAAATTAAACAGGCTATTATCGGTCAAATACTGGAGATTGCCCCGGATATCGACGAAGGGGAGATTGTCTCTGATGAAAATTTGCAACGCTCGCTTGGGATTGACTCGTTTGATTTTTTAAAAATATTGACCGCCCTGAATGAGGTGCTTTACGTCGAAGTCCCTGAGGCGGATTATTCAAAGGTGGATACACTGGAACACATGGCGGAGTATTTTGCACAGCGGATCAAATCCTGAGTAAACACTATATTTCTTAGCCAATTGTAAAGATTAAATTAACATTTATTAATGTAATATAATACAAGTTACTCGAATAGGGTTTAACGATGAAAAAAAATAGTATCATTAATTTAAACAGCGTATGGATAGGTATATTGATCGTAAGTGCTGTAGGTGTACTTGGATTATTTCACGCCATGAGTGCTCCGGGATCTTTTTTTGTATGGTTTCACACAATCGGATTGCTGGTTCTTCTCTATTTCATCCGTTTTATTGCAGAGGGAAACAAACATTTTATCAGCAGAGAAATAGACTCTAGTATTGTTAAATTTTCTCCTGATGCCATTATCACGATATCCCCTGATGGGACAATTTTGACGTGGAATGCTTCTGCTGAGAAACTGTTCGGCTACACAATGGATGAGGCTATTGGAAAACCGATCGCTTTCCTCTATAATCTCGATTGGGTAACTAAAGAAGCTGAAATTCGTAATCATATTATGGAAGGAGCCTCTTTCCAACAATTAGAGACGGTATTTATCGCCAAAAATGGCAGTGAGGTAAATGTTTCGATTTCCCTCTCACCCCTTAAAGACTCAAATGACAACATTATCGGTCTCTCAAAAATCATTCGCGATATTACCGATAAAAAACGCTCCGAAAATGAGATTCGCACCCTCAATGCCGAACTGGAGCGCAAAGTAATAGAACGGACAACCGCGCTTCAAAACGCCTATGATGAAATGGAGGCATTCACCTACTCGGTCTCTCATGATCTGCGTTCCCCTCTTCGTGCGACTGATGGCTTTTCGCAGGCACTTCTCGAAGACTATGGTGACAAGCTTGATACAACGGCACAGGACTACCTCGCCCGTATCAGGTCGGCGAGTCAAAAGATGGGTGGGCTGATCGATGATCTACTACAACTTTCCCGTCAGACCCGTACAACCATGGTTCCCTCTACCATCGATCTTGGAATCATCGCGCGTCAAATCATCTCTGAGCTAACCCAGCAGGAGCCTGAGCGGAATATTGAAGTCGTTATCGGTAACGATATGAGCGCCTATGCCGATGCCAACCTAATGCGCATAGCATTGGATAATTTACTCGGTAATGCGTGGAAATATACTTCACAGCATTCTGATACTAAAATCGAATTTGGCTCAATGACACAAAACGGTGAAAAAGTTTTTTATATCCGAGATAACGGTGCCGGTTTTGATATGGCCTATGTCGAAAAACTTTTTAAACCGTTTCAGCGTCTTCATACGGTTCAGGAATTTGCCGGCAATGGAATCGGATTGGCAATGGTGTATCGGATTATCAAGCGGCATCTTGGCCGCGTATGGGCAGAGGGTGAGATTGATAAAGGGGCCACTTTCTTTTTTACCATGGGACTTAGCGAATCAACCTATCAACACATGGAGGAACAATCATGACAAAGAAATATATTTTACTGGTGGAAGACAATCCAGATGACGTAATGCTCACACTTCGTGCACTAGAACAAGGGCATGTGATTAACAATGTGATAGTCGCTGAAGATGGAGCCAAAGCGTTGGACTTTTTGTTTGGGAAGGGGGAATTTGAAGGACGCGATACAGCAGATCGCCCAGGGCTTATTTTACTCGATTTGAAACTGCCGAAAGTGGGAGGTTTTGAGGTCCTCGATGCGATCAAAAAAGATCCGCTTTTCAAAAGGGTTCCCGTCGTTATTCTAACGTCGTCACGTCAGGAAGAGGATGTCGTGCGCGGCTATGATCTGGGAGCGAACAGCTACATTCGAAAACCGGTCAATTTTGACACTTTTGTCGAAACTGTTAAACAAATCGGGATGTATTGGTTATTAACCAATGAAGCGCCTGAGGCTTCATAGTAATGAAAAAAGAATTACTTCGCGTTTTGGTCATTGAGGATTCTGAAGACGATACCCTGTTACTTGAACGGGAGCTAAAACAGGGAGAATGGGAGATTACTATGCTCCGTGTCGATACCTCTGAAAAGATGAAAGAAGTGCTAAGCAGTACTACATGGGATGTTGTTATCTCCGATTATATGATCCCTGGATTTGGCGGGATGGAAGCGTTAAAATTATTTAATACTTTTCATCTTGATATCCCTTTTATCCTTATTTCCGGAAAGATCACCGAAGAGATGGCAGTCATTGCACTACAAGAGGGGGCTCAGGATTTTGTTATCAAACAAAATTTTGCCCGTCTATTACCCGCAATCCGACGAGGGATAGATCATGTCAATATACTCTCTGAAAAGCGTAGAGCACTTGAGCATCTTCACGACAGCGAGGAAAAATTTCACAGTATCACCGCTTCTGCTCAGGATGCCATTATCATGATTGACGATGAGGGGAAGATTTCCTATTGGAATGAGGCAGCCGAAAGAATCTTTGGCTATCCGGTGCGAGAAGTAATAGGGCTGTCATTACATACACTCATCGCACCTGAGCGGTATCTTGCAGCCCACAACATAGCTTTCAGCCATTTCAAAAATACCGGGGAAGGTCCACTTATTGGTAAAACCCTCGAACTGGTGGCACTAAAAAAAGACGGAACGGAATTTCCTGTAGAGCTGTCGCTATCGGCAGTCATGAGAGATGGACACTGGAATGCTATCGGCATCATCCGCGACATCACCGAACGCAAAGATTCTGAAGAGCGCCTGAAGCTCTTTCGCACACTCCTAGACCATTCCAGTGACGCTATCGAGGTGATGGAACCCTCATCAATGCGTTTTTTGGATGTAAATGATACGGACTGTCATATATTGGGCTATACTCGTGAAGAGATGCTCTCGATGAGCGTTTTTGACATTGATCCGGTATTCGACGCAGAAAGTGCCAAAGCAATCGAGGAGCAGCTCAGCAAATCGGGGAGCGTCAATTTCGAAACGGTCCACCGGCGCAAGGACGGCTCTACGTTCCCAGTGGAAGTCAGCACCAAATTAATTGAACTCGATAAACCCTACATGCTGAGCATCGTACGCGACATCACCGAACGCAAGCAGTCCGAAGAAACATTGCGTCGCGCTAACCGTGCCCTCAAAACGCTTTCAGCAGGCAATGAGGCACTGATACGGGCTGAGAATGAGGATACACTGCTCCGATCAGTCACAAGTATTATTGTAGAACAGGGCAGTTACAGCCTAGCGGTGGTCGACTATGCCGAAAATGATCCCCAAAAGAGCATCACCCCTATGGCTTGGTCAGGTTTAAAAGAGGAACATTACTGGGCAAAGAATCTCAGCTGGGCTGACACCGAACAAGGACAATTGCCAATATCCAAAGTGATACGAACCGGAAAGACACAGATCTGCCGCGACATCGCCAGCGAAGACGGATTCAATCCCTATAAAGACGCCGCACGCTCACACGGCTATGTATCCAACATTGCACTGCCCCTTTCCTACGAAGGGAAGACTTTCGGTGCGCTAAGCATCTACTCATCCATTTCGGAACCCTTCGATGAAGAGGAGGTCCGTCTCCTGGAGGAACTGGCCAACGATCTCGCCTACGGCATTATCACCTTGCGTGCCCGTATCGAGCATGATCAACAGACAGTGCTCCTGCGCCAGAGTCTTGAACAGTCTATCCAGACCATCGCAGCCATCGTGGAAGCGCGCGACCCCTATACAGCCGGCCATCAACGGCGTGTCGGCGAATTGGCGACGGCCATCGCGCAGGAAATGGGCTTGAGCGAAGAGCAGGTTCAAGGGATCCATTTTGCCGCCATCATTCACGATCTCGGAAAAATCCACGTTCCGGCGGAAATTCTCTCTAAACCCGGCAAGCTCAACGACATAGAATACATGCTCATCCAGACTCACCCGCAGGCAGGATATGACATCTTGAAAGATGTCAAATTTCCATGGCCGATTGCCGACATTATCTTGCAGCATCATGAAAAACTGGACGGCTCAGGCTACCCTAAAGGGCTCAAAGAAAATCAGATCCGGCTCGAAGCGAAGATTATCACCGTAGCCGACGTGGTGGAAGCGATGTCATCGCACCGCCCTTATCGTTCGGCATTAGGGATCGAATCGGCCTTTGATGAGATTAGACGCGGCCGGGGAAGTGAGTATGACCCCTCCGTCGTTGATGCCTGCTTGAAGCTCTTCGCAGAAAAAAGGTTTGCATTCAGTAACGAATCTTTATAGGGATGCAATTTTTTTCACCCCTCACCGCCATTCACCTTTCCCCGCATCTTCTTGATATTCACAGGGTTTGTTTTGCTGTCCATCATTTTTTTTTGTGAATTCCTCGTCGGTTTGGTCGCCTTCCGTTTTTTTTGGATGACGGTGGCACTCTTGATGAGCTCTCTCAGCCGCTCCAGTGCTGCTTCTTTGTTCTCCTCATGAGAACGGGACTCCTGGGATTTGATGTTGATAATCCCCTCTTTTGTTATCCGATGATCGGTTAGGGCTAAGAGGCGTTCTTTGACCATATCGGGAAGTGACGAAGCGTTGATGTCGAAGCGCAAATGGATCGCCGTGGAAAGCTTGTTGACATTCTGCCCGCCTGGACCTTGAGAGCGTATGGCGGTGATCTCAATCTCGGAGTCGGGAATGGTTACAGTGTTTGATATTTGCAGCATGATGTAACGTTGACCCTATTTTAATTTTTCATGAGCGTAGCGAATTATTGCAAAAACTGGAGATAAACTATGTCCCTAGATAACGCAAGCCTTTATGTTTAGCGTGTGTACAAAATAGAAATTGTTTGTTTTTGAGATAAACTTATTATTTTTTGGTACAATAAATTAACTGGAGTTTTTAAGTGTATCTATTTTAGAAGATATAGTTTGCCAGATTATTTAAAAGAGGGGTTACCATGTCATCAAAACTTATTATTGTCGCTGATTTACAGCGTTTTAAACTCTTTACTTCCAAAATAGATCCGCTTGGAAGAGAATCGGTTGAACTTCTTGAAAATGTTGAGACTCTTAATACGCATCAACGATTAAGTGAAAAAGTTTCTGACCAACAGGGAAATTTTCAAGGTGTGGGGGCAAGCGGTTCAGGGGAAGATCATAACATTGCCCTTGAAGCAGAGCGTCGCCGTATTAAAGAGATCGCGGGACAGATTTCCGAATCACTGAAAAAACATGGCCACGAATCCTGGTATTTTGCCGCACCAAAAGCGATCAACAACCAAATCGTTGAATTATTGGATCCGGCTGTTAAAAAAGCCATGACGATTAATCTTCATTCGGATTTGACAAAGACTCCCGATGATGAGCTATTGGAACATTTTACAAAATAACAACGAACTAAGCCTTTTTTCAAAGGAGTCAAAATGTCAAACATAGCATGGCTTTCGAAAAAACTTGATGATGGGAGGATCGCGTGTGAAGCATGCAACCAGCATTGCAAGCTTCATGAGGGGGAATACGGTATCTGCGGTATTCGAAAAGTTGAAAACGGTGAGCTTCATTTGCTGACCTATGGAATTGCGGCAGCGGTTAATGTCGATCCTGTGGAAAAAAAGCCGATGTTTCATTTTTTACCGGGATCGAGTGTATTCTCTTTTGGAACGGTCGGATGCAATTTTAGCTGCAAATTTTGTCAGAATGCGGATATTTCTCAATATCCGAAAGAGCATTCTCATGAGATCATTGGGCACCCTCTTTCACCGCAGAGGGCCGTTGAATTGACACTGGAATACGGATGTGAAAGTATCGCTTACACCTATAATGAGCCGGTTGTCTTTTTTGAGTATACCTACGATACGGCGAAGCTAGCCCATGAAGCGGGTTTGAAAAACATTTATGTCACCAGCGGCTATGAAACCCATAAAGCGATCGATACCATTGCCCCCTATTTGGACGGAATGAATATTGATATTAAAGGATATAGCAAGTCGTTTTACAAAGAGATCTGCGGCGGAGCTCTCAATCCGGTACTGGATACGATTGAATATGCCCATAAAAAAGGGATATGGATTGAGACAACGACACTGCTCATTCCAGGGTATAACGATTCGGATGAAGAGATCCGTGCGATTGCCCAATTTCAAGCCGATCTTGACCCTACGATACCGTGGCATATCAGTGGATTCCATCCTATGTATAAAATGATGGATGTACCACGTACTCCGCCTGAAACGTTACGTCGTGCCTACGATATCGGTAAAGACGTTGGACTGAAGTATGTTTATGTCGGTAATATCGATGATGAGGCGAGAGAATCTACCTACTGTCCGGGATGTGGAAATTTGGTCATTGATCGACATGGGCAAATAGGCCAATATGTGACCAACCATTTAAAAGATAAATGTCACTGCCCCTCATGCGGTTATAAACTTCAGGGGATTTGGCAGTAATATCAAAAAAAAGGATAAAAAATGCATACACGTCATGATTTGGACCTCAAAGATTTTGAAAAAATTCTCACAACCGAAAAAGAAAAAATCAAAAAAAACATTGAAATGATCAAAGCCGAAGTCAATGCATTGGGAATCGAAGATGAAATCGATGATGTAGAAGATATGGCAGAGCTTCATATTGACAATACATCAGATCAGACACTTCTTCATAGACTCGAAGCGGAACTTTTAGAGATTGATGCCGCCTTGGAACGTATTAAATCGGGTATTTACGGCATTTGTGAAAAAACGGGCACAAAGATTCCGATTGACCGATTGTTGGCAAATCCCTCAGCGAGAACCGTTGTCGGCGTGTAAACGCTGACAGCAGTCTCTGTATCGTACCATGAACAGCAACCAAGAGCTTATTGATCATTTGATCACCACGGGTGTCCTTTATTCCCCTCTCCTCATTGAAGCATTTCGGCGATGTGACCGAACACTTTTTGTCCCTGAAAAACTGCATACCAATACCTACGGCGATTACCCCCTGTCAATCGGTATGGGACAAACGATTTCCCAACCGACAACCGTTGCCATTATGTTGGAGCTTTTGCATCCGCAAGCGGGAGAGAAGATCTTAGACATTGGTTCCGGTTCGGGGTGGACAACGGCGCTTTTGGCAACAGCTGTCGGTAAAGAGGGATTTGTGGAGGGAGTTGAGCTAATCCCTTCTCTTGTAGAGTATGGGAGAAGAAGTTTGATCAAGGCTCGGGTTAAGAATGCGTCAATTGATTTAACACCACCTTCCATTCTTGGAAAACCGGGACATCTGTATGACCGTATTCTCGTCTCTGCAAGCGCAGAGGATATGCCGATGCTCTTGTTGGAACAGCTTAATCCTGGAGGGGTACTCGTTATTCCTGTTGGGCATAGTATCTGGCGTATCACAAAAGAGCAAGATAGGAGAGTCAGTGCGTATGAACTGCCAGGATTTTGTTTTGTTCCGCTTATCCTTTCTGCATAATTGTTTGATATAATAATTTCATATACTAAAAAGGAAGGTTCGCATGCTCTCAGAGTTCAAAAAATTTTTGATTTCAGGAAACGTTGTCGATATGGCCGTCGGATTTATCTTCGGTGCCGCTTTCGCAACCGTAGTGAAATCACTGGTTGCCAATATCATTATGCCACCGGTTGGATTGTTGATGGGAGGTGTTGATTTTTCATCCCTGTTTATTGCTCTTGACGGTAAAGAGTATGGTTCACTGTCCGCTTTGGATGCAGCGGGTGCTCCGGCGATCAAGCTCGGCATTTTTGTAAATGATCTCATTTCCTTTACAATTTTAGGATTTGTGATCTTTATGATGGTCAAAGCCTATAACAAACTAAAAGCCGCAGAACCGACAGTGGCAGCCGCAACGACGAAAATATGTCCTGAATGTGCGATGGAGATTCCGCTCGCTGCAAAAGTATGTCCTCACTGCCGAGCTGCGCAATAAATAGGGTATCCGCTTATTCCATCTCCAAACTCATCAACATCATCTCTTCCCCATCGAGTAAGCGAACGTGAATGCTCTCGCAATAGGAACAGAGGTAATGGGGCTTTTCCAAGATACTCTCTTTGCCGCAATGGTTACACACAATGACGAGCGGCTGAATGTTCATCACCAATTCCGATTCTTCGCAGATCGTTTTTTCTTTGAACGTGTCAAAGGCGGTTTCGAGTAAATACGGTTCAACACCGCTGTACTGGCCGATTTTGATGACGACTTTGGTGATGCGCTGCGCATGATGTTCTTTTGCCAAATCTTCACACTGATTCAGGAGCGCTTGAACGATGGAGTATTCGTGCATTAGCAGATCCTCGGGAGCAATTCTCCCTTGGGACGTTCCAGATAGCGGGCCGTTCCCCACGGGGAGTGCAGAATCACCCTGCCGGGCTTTTGCACCGTTACGTTACCGATTACCTGCGCATTAGTACTGATCTCAAATCGTCGCAGGATTTCTTGCGCTCTTAGCGCATCCTGCGGTGCCACTGCCAGGACAAACGTCCCCTCATTGGCAAAATCGTACGGTTCCATCCCCAACAGCTCACAAATGCCGCGTACTTCGTCGCTGATAGGGATCATTTCCTCTTTAATCTCAATGCATACATCACTCGCCATCGCCCACTCATTGAGTACCGCAGCGATTCCTCCCCGCGTTGCATCGCGCATCGCATGGATCGCAATTTTTTCATCAATGAGGGCTTTAACCGCTGGCCATAATACGGCACAATCACTGCACAAAGAACTCTCAAGTTCAATCCCCTCACGCGAAGCCAATATGGTTGCCCCATGCGCACCGATGTCACGCGAAACAAGGATCACATCCTCTGCTTGTAGGTTATGGGAGGAGATGCCTTCGGTAAT
Organism: Sulfuricurvum sp.; assembly: GCA_030679635.1. Classification (GTDB taxonomy): domain Bacteria; phylum Campylobacterota; class Campylobacteria; order Campylobacterales; family Sulfurimonadaceae; genus Sulfuricurvum. The sequence goes on from JAUXSZ010000177.1 coordinate 14,440, forward strand.
TACCTCGCCGATTCCGGAGGTATTGATAAAAATCTGATCGACCGATCCTCTTGGAAGTACTTTCGTATCACCGCAGACGATTTTGGCTCCCGATTGGGAGAGCTCCTCTTTCATCGAGATGACAATCCGCTCGAGCGTCTCATAGGAGAGCCCCTCTTCAAGCATAAAAGCACAGCTCAGGTACAACGGTTTTGCCCCCATCATCGCCAGATCATTGAGCGTCCCGGCAACGGCAATCCTCCCAATATCGCCGCCGTTGAAAAACAAGGGGGTAACGGTGTAGCTGTCAGTGGTAAAAGCGATTTTACCCTGCACATCCAGCACGGCCGCATCTTCGCTGCGCAGCAGTATCTCATTGCCAAAATGACGGTAAAAAAGGTTGTGGATCAGTGTCTCCATTTCTTCTCCCCCTCCTCCATGGGAAAGCTGTATCCGTTTCAATGGGTACCTCCAAACCGATAATAGGCATTGCATGAACCCTCAGAGCTGACCATACAGCTTCCCAACGGAGAGTTTGGGGTACATGCGGTACCGAAAACCGTGCAGTCATTGGGTTTGGCTATACCGCGCAGAATGGATCCGCAGATGCAGAGTTTATGATCGTCGATCGGCTCATAGGAGAGGAATTCGGCAAATACGTTTTCAGCATCGAAATGGGAAAACTCATCGCGAAGCTTCAACGCACTGTCGGCAATATCGCCAAGACCCCGCCACCGAAAGGTGTCGCGTACACGCATCGTTTGGTCGATCATTTTTTGGGCTTTTAAATTTCCCTCATGCGTTACGGCACGGCTGTATTGCACCTCTACCTCGCTGCGATTTTCGTTTTTTTGGACAACGATTTTCAAAATTCCTTCCATCACATCGACCGGTTCAAATCCGCTGACAACGATGGGGGTGCCATACGCCTCAGCGATGGAGTCATAAATCTTTGAGCCTGAAATAACACTCACGTGTGAGGGGCCGATGAACGCATTGATCCGGTTTTGCGGGTCATTCATGATCGCATGGACGGGTTGAGGAACCAAGACATGATTGATATGGAAAAAGAGGTTTTGCAATCCTTCATGATCGGCTTGGAGAATCACCGCGGCGCTCATAGGGGTCGTCGTCTCAAATCCGATTGCAAAAAAGATCACCTTTTTGGTTGGATTTTCGCGGGCGATCTTGAGTGCATCCATGGGGGAATAAAGGGGGCGTATGTCGCATCCTCTTGAGCGCTCCTGCACCAAAGAACTCGATGATCCTGGGACACGGATCATGTCCCCTAGGGTTAAAAGAATCGTATCCTTCATCCGAGCCAAAGAAATCGCATGGTCAATCCGTTCTTTTGGCATGATGCACACCGGACATCCAGGGCCGTGTATAAACTCGATGGACGGCGGGAGGAGTTGCTTGAGGCCGTATTTCATGATGGTATGGGTATGGCCGCCGCACACCTCCATAATCCGAAGGGGATCAGAGAGTTTTTCACTCTCCTCTTTGATGGTTCGGGCCAATGCCTTGATCGTAGAGCCGTCGCGAAAGCCGTCATACAGATCTTTGAGCTGTAAGCTCATGGAAGTACCCTCGCCGGACACGCATCAGACTCTTCGATCAGCACCCTCCTCTGCGCCTCTTCCATCTGGTCAATAATTTCACGATAGAGCTTGAGGCTTTCTTGTGCGTCTTCTTCATCGATTTTGCTCATTGCGAATCCGACGTGAATCAGAACATAATCTCCGATACGAAGATCATCCCCCATCAAATCAAGACTCACCTTTCGGCGAATTCCCATGGTATCCACCGTCGCAACGTTGTCTTCATCGATCTCAATAACTTTTGAAGGAATAGAGAGGCACATGGTTACTTTCTCATGCTTTTTTTGAATTCGATCCAACGGATCACGTTGAGGATACTCTCGTCGTCTTTGGTTGATATTTCGAGGATATCGGCGCTGGGCTTGAGGCGGCGCGCTGCTTCTTTGGCATTTGTGATATTAAAATCAAAATGGGGGAGAAGATCGCACTTGGTCATTAAAATGAGATCGGCAGTGCGGAACATCACCGGATATTTCTCAATCTTATCTTCCCCTTCAGGAATGGAGACCAGTACGATATTCAAGTGAGCACCAACATCATAACTCGCCGGACAGACGAGATTTCCGACGTTTTCGATAAAACAGACATCCAAATCGGCAATGGGGAGTTCATGCAGGGCTTTATGAACCATAAAGGCATCGAGATGACACGCACTTCCCGTTTGGATCTGATAGGCAGGAATCCCTTTTGCTTTGATCCGATCGGCATCACGGCAGGTCTCTAAGTCCCCCTCGATCACCCCGAATTTAAATGCAGCCAAATCCGCCATCTTTTCGAGCAAGGCCGTCTTTCCGCTTCCGGGTGAACTCATCAAATTGATCGCCAAGACTCCGTGATCGTCAAAATGGGCTCGATTGTGCATCGCTTCTTGATCATTTTTATCCAATATCTTGGTAATCACCGAGATCGTTTTTGGATCGTTTAGTTGAGGGTTGGCATGAAGCGTCTCATGATGATGGGTGTGGTTATGATGATGGTGATCACCATGGTCGTGATGGTGCTGTGTAAGTGAACAGCCGCAATCTTTGCACATATTTTTCCTTGTATTTAGTTTTAGGGTAAAAACAGACTTTTTATTCGCTGCCAAGCGTTACCGCTCCGACAGCGACATTGGCGCCGTCCATGCTTAAGCGCTCGTTTCTAAAGATCGTATAGTTAGAAGCGATAGCATTGTAGGTACGCATCAACAGCTGACGGTTTTCAAACAGACTGCCGCTTAATGTCACCCCGACAATAGAAATGTTCGAATCGGCGAGTTCGGCCTGCTGTGCTATAAAATCTGCCAACGAATCAATAAAACCAAAACTTAGCAGGTATTCATCAACCCCTGCCAGCTTGAAACTCATCGCCGACCTGATGGCCAATCGTGGATCGATATCATAGCCATTATCGGTTTTCAATATTTTATAATCGATACGAGGTCCTGATTTTCCGTTAAATTCAAGGGCCGTTGCTTCAAGCTGCTCGCATGCCGTTTGAATATCGTCACCCTCAGAAATTCCGATAAAGAGGGCTGCCATAGCCCATAATCGGCTCAACATCGAGACCTTGCCCGATGTTTCAAAACGGGCATGTTCTATCTGATCATACAGTTTTGGGTAGGTGTTTTTGAAGTTAGCAACGAGCCGTCCTCCCGCTTCATCCATTTGAACGATCGATGATAGCATGACTTTAGGATCATTGAGGGCATTATGAGAAAAATGGGCCATCGGCAAATAGCCTATTTTAGACGAGAAACCGCATATCTGTGATGTGTGTTGACGGCTTAGGTAAATACCGCACAGCGATTTCCCCTGCAGGTCATGTTCCAAAACGACGCAACGTAGTGCTGCATGGGCCGGTTCAAAGGAAATGGCATTGGCTAAAGGAGAGACCTCATCCTTAGCAACAAACTTTATACATCCTTTCGCAGCGGACTCTTTGGCTAGGGTTAACACCAATCCGTCTTTTCCCCCGAATGCGTTAAACCGCTCAAAAGTGCAGCAAGAGGGTTGTTTCAACGGCATGGGATGGTGCCATGGGAGCATGTCCCGTCCGACATGGATAATAACATGGTGCCCTAACGCTGAAGCTGCGCGAAGAGAGGGAATCTGATCACAATAGAGGGCAAAAATACCTTTGCGGGATAATGCTGTGCACACTGCCAACGTGATCTTATCGTCGGGGAAAAAAACAGGGTAAAGCGGTCTTAGCAAATTATGTTCGGCTCGAAACTTCAATTTTGGTTTTAAACGGACAGAGGGCTTTTCGATCATCATCAGCGCCTCAAGTTCACCTTGGGTAATCATCAAAGAATCGGAAATATCAGCGGGACTGCATATCAATATGCCGTTCTCTTCGTGTTCTTGGGTAGTGAGCAAAGAGAAGCGCCGAATACCGTTGTAGGTTGGCACCGTAATCGTACCGTGTTTGATGAGCGCTTCAGCAAGCTTCGAGAAGAGTTCTTCCGCCGTTTTCGCATTTATGTGCGTATAGGCGACGAGTTCATCCAGCGTTAATGTCGCAGCACTGAATCCACACACCGTGCACGATTCAAACGGGTTCAGCGTCTCTGTAATATGGTGTTGGCATTCCAGACAATAAGGGACCCTATAGTCGGAGGCTTCTTCTCTTAGAGGCTGAGATTCCCGGAGCGTCTCAACGGATTGTACGATATGCTCATGCAAAAACAGTGATTGCGGTATGAGTGCTGAGACCAGCTCCGCCAGTTTTTCGAGCTCGTTTTGTTCACCGGATGCTTCAATGCCATAATAGTGCTGTTCTTGATAAAGTCTCAACGGCAAAGTGGATCGTTCCCCAATGCGTTTGAGCAAACGGACAAAGAGACCGTTATTGTGGATATAGTGAAATTTAAACGCTATATGCATCAGCAGACCGAAAGGAATGAGGTAGGACAGCATGAATCGTTACCTCGTTTTGCTTGATTGAGTGAACGCCTAGCGTTTTGAGATAGGTGACTAAGGTATCGTCCATTAACACAATGGCATTAGCAACCCCCTCTGATAGAGAAAACTCTGTTGCCTCTATCACGGTGGGCACTACCCCCATAATCATCGTTTTCGGACGATCTCCTGAGAGGTCCATCATGATGAGCGTCTGCAGCATCTCGACTTCATGCGCACTTCCTTGCCAATCAACCGCAGCAGGTACGGCTTCAAAATCAAAAAAATAGACCTCTCCCGCGTTCACTCCCGCTGCATTGATCGTATCGACGATGATGATCTGGTCATACTCGACCATGATCGGAATCAGCCGTTGGGCCAGCGTTCCTCCGTCTACTATATCCAGTTGATGGTCACCTACAAAGCGGTATTTTTGACCCATATAGTTGATAAAATGGATACCAACCCCTTCATCGCCAAAGAGTAGATTGCCGATCCCCAAGAGTAGAATTTTCATCTCTCTTCGTCTCCTCTTTTTTTAAGATGATAATCATACCCTGTAAACATAACGTCTAACGCAGCATGCTTAAAGCGTATGGCAGACCAGATGACCATATAGACATGGATAGGAATAAAGATCAAAAAGCCCCACATCGTGATATGGTGAATCAGACGAACGGTTGCCAAACCGCCCATCCATACTTCAACCACTCTCATAGGCTCATACAGCAATCCAGCGAGTCCCTGATGGTAAATATGGACATAGAGTATCAGCCCGCTCAGGGACGAAAGCACAACCAACAGCATGATCACCGTGTACGCTAAAAACTGCAGCGGTCCATACAACCCTTTTTTTTGCAACTCGCCGATAAAAAAATAGGACTTCAGTTGAAGGATCCACGATTTAAGGCTAAACTCATCTTTAAGCGAACTCAATTCGCTTCTGCTGTCCTTTCCAAAAAAGAAAAGAAATATTCGAAGTATTCCTGCTGAAATAAGAATAAATCCCAATAGTACATGCCAAGAGACCCACTCACCGTATATGAGCTGATCGCTTGACTCCCCCGATGAAAGAAAAGGGCTTGCAATGTAAAACCCCGTTATCGCCAGCCCTGTAATGACAACAGCCCGTATCCAGTGCAGGAGACGGTTTGTACTGCTGTAGACAAAGGACACATGTTCAACGCCACTTGATTCTCTTTTGTCCATGATATACTCCTCCTGTTATCGTCTATATTAGGTGCTGCAAGCGATTTCGCTTGTTAAGGGATTGACCTTAAACTTACTGATTTCTACCCCTTTCATATCCATCACGTGTACCGAGCATGCCATACATGGATCAAACGAGTGAATGACTCTTAATACTTCCAGCGGTTTGGTCGGATCTTCGAGCTTCAATCCGACCAATGAGGCTTCATAGGGACCCACTTTGCCATTTCCATCCATGGGACCTGCATTCCATGTGGTCGGTACGACTGCCTGATAATTTTCGATCACACCGTTTTTTATACGAACCCAATGCCCCAGTGTGCCGCGTGGCGCTTCACCGAGAAAATGCCCTTTATACTCTTTATGGGGATCAATCTCGAACTTCGTGTAGGTACTGTCATCACTTTTGATGTTCTCTACGAGAGAGTTAAACGTGATGATTGCATTATCGGAGATTAACTTGGTCTGCAGCATTCGTGCAGCCGTACGACCCAGCGTTGTAAAAAGTGCTGCAACCGGCAATCCGGTCCGTTTTAAAAAGTCGTTCACCTCTTTTTTTACTTTTTCATGGCCTCTGGCATAATTCACCAGCAAACACGAAAGAGGCCCCACTTCCATCGGCTCTTTATCATAACGGGGTGCTTTAACCCAGCTGTATTTATCTTTTTCATTGATGATTTTGGCTTTGCCGTTGACGGTATCACCCTCAATAAATCCGGTATACTCCTGCTCGGTTACACCATCATATGGGTGTAGCGGTTTATCTCCTTTGTACCAGGCATGCGTAACATCCTCTTCAATCTTCCTATCATCAATATCATAGACTTTGGAGATATCGCCGTTTTTGATATAGCCGCTTTGAAAAAGAGTGTCTGTGCGGGTTAGTAAAAAAGCATCTGCCGTCAGAAAATTCTTGACACTGACACCGCCCAGTACACTGGGTTCCGTGCCATACGCATCGGCTGCCATGACAATATCCGCATAATAGGCACGATCAATGAAATCTTTCACAATTTCGTATTTGGATTTCCACTCCGCCAAACGTGTCGGGCTTAACACATCACGTACGCAGGTAACACCGCCGACAACCAAACTTTGCGGATGCGGCTGCTTGGCACCGAATATCGCAAACATCTGTGCTGCAATACGCTGCACTTCAAGTGCCTTCAGGTAGTGTGATAGAGCAATCAGATTTTGCTCAGGAGAAAATTTATACGTTTTATTCCCCCAGTACGCATTGGCAAACGGCCCCATTTGCCCCTTCGCCACAAAACCTTTGACCCGCTGCTGTACGGCCGTCAGTTCATCTGTACCGGTGGCAATCGGAAGATCGGTGTAGTTAAAGGCCAGTTCGGACGCACGTTTGGGATCGGCACTCAGCGCAGAAACGATATCAACCCAGTCCAAGCCGTGGAGATGGTAAAAATGGACGACATGGTCATGCATATAGAGGGACTCATTTAAAAGGGAACGGACTAATTTGGCATTGTAAGGGGGCTCGACACCCAAGGCATTTTCAACCGCCTCAATACCTGCTTTATAGTGCGAATAGGTACAGACACCGCATATACGCTGTGCGATCAGGCCGGTATCACGCGGATCCCGCCCTTTGAGGATCAGTTCGATACCGCGCCACAGCGTTGAGGAGGAGTAAGCTTTTTGGACGACATTGTTTTTATCAATTTCGACCTCAATGCGCAGATGACCTTCGATACGTGTAATCGGATCGATTACTACCCTTTTATGTGCCATAGATCAACTCTCCTTCTCGTCTTTGTTGTTCATGAACAGACTCGCGACAGAATGGGCTCCAATGCCGACGACGGTACCCGTCAAAAGGGTCGTTCCTATTTTATCAACGGTAGAATTCAGCCCCATGACCAGATGCGACTGCAATGGCTGCTCAAGCGGTCCCATCGTATCCCAAAAGTTGGGCTCACTGCATCCCATACACCCATGGCCCGCACCGATAGGCCAGTTCACATGTTGATTAAAACGTTCCGTAGAGCAGTTGTTGAAGGTATAGGGCCCTTTACACCCTTGCTTATACAAACACCACCCCTCTTTTGCACCGTCATCGCCAAAACTCTCTACAAACTCTCCCGCGTCAAAATGGCCGCGACGTTCGCAAAGATCATGAATGCGGTTACCGTAAGCCCATTTCGGACGGCTGTACATATCCAATGCCGGCAACGTACCAAAGAGGAGATAGTGCATCAAGGTTCCAACGATATTGGCAGCACTTGGGGGACAGCCAGGGACGTTGATCACCGGTTGTTTGACGACTTTGTCTACCCCTTTTGCTCCGGTTGGGTTTGGTGCAGCTGCCTGAATGCCGCCAAAGCTGGCGCACGTACCGATGGAGAAAATCGCAGCCGCATGGCTTGCCGCCTCTTGGACAAAGTCAAGCCCTGTTCTGGCGTGCGCGCCCAGCGTCAGATATTGACCGTTCATCGCCGTAGGGACACCCCCCTCGACTAATAATATATAGCGCCCGGCATAGGTTTTCATGGCATTTTCCAAATTTGCTTCTGCCTGCCATCCGGCTGCCGCCATCAATGTCTCGTGATATTCCAAGGAGATATAGTCAAAGATAAGAGAGTCAACCGTAGGGGCATCCGAACGGATTAACGCTTCGCTGCATCCCGTACATTCAGCCATATGCAGCCAAATGAGCGGAAGGCGATCGGCCAGTTTTGCGGCTTGTGCAAACAGCGGGGTAAACTGCGAGGGTAAAGCCAGCATTGCCGTAACACCGGCAGCCCACTTCATAAACTCACGTCGTCCAATACCGCGTTTTTCAAGCATCTGCTCAATCGACTCCTCTTTGGTAGAAGATAAAGAAGACAAAACTGCAATATGTTTTTCTGCTTTTGCATACAGTGCATCAAACCCGTTCATGTTGATTCTCCTATGACAAATAATTATTAATCACTGTACCACACCTAAAATAATAAATATCTTTTACATCAATCCATTCAGCATCAAATAGCGGTACATGGGCTTCAATAAGTACAAATCAAAGGCCCACCATATCCATCGCGGCTTAGCCGGATCGAGCGAAAACGAAGGGGCCAACCCGTCATAATTGAACTCGGCCATAATAATCTCGCCGTACGAGGTTTTGAGCGGACAAACCGTGTAGCCGTCATATTCACCTTTGGGCACTTTACCTTCCATCACGGCGATCAGATTTTGAACGACGACGGGTGCTTGATGGCGAGCGCTTCCTCCTGTTTTAGCGATCGGTATACCGCATACGTCTCCAATCCCGTAAACATTTTTGTAACGGCGGTGCTGCAGGGTGATACGGTCTACTTCCAGCCACCCCTTTGCCGTCCCTTTTTGCCAAGCCAAGGGTGAATTGACAACGGCATCGACCGCAGTGGTTGGAGGAGAAATATGGATGAAGTCGTATTCGATCATGACATGTTCTTCTTTATCAATCATCTCATACTCTTTGAACTCTTCGTCGTATTTCCCTTGCTCTTCGTATTTGTGTAAGAACGTTGCCACTTTTTTCTCCGGATCTATCGCGATGAGGTCATGACCGAATTTGTTGGTAATATTTCCGTATCCCTGTTGAACTTTTTGAATGGCCTCATCGATTTCAGGGATACTAAAGAGCTTTTCACCCGCCGTTGCAAACGTAAAACTGGCCGTGAGTTCGTCCAGTCTTAGGAAATCGTCGCTCAAATAGAGTATTTTTTGCGGTACTCCCCCGCATTTAAGGGGTGTGGAGGGTTGTGTACAAAGGACACGCGGTGTGGAAGTTTTTGCGGCCTCTTTAAGCTCCAAGAACCAATTCCTTGTGATTGTCCCCCCTTCTGCGGTTCCGGCTGCCAAATCATTGAGATAGACACTGGAGATACCGTTTTTTCCTATCATATCGACGGTGAGCCCCTGAATGTGCTCATAATGGTACTGCGCACCTGTAGCGACAACGAGATAATCGTACTCGACCACTTTCCCAGCTTTGGTCGTGAGCTTGTTTTTGTCAGGATCAAAGGATGAGACTTCATCTTTGATCCATGTTGTATCATCTCCGATATATCCGGTGTTGTCGAAGATGATATCTTCAGGAGCATACTCTCCCGCAGCAACAAAAATTTGCCCCGGTTGATAAATATGTTTTTCGTTCGGAGCAATAATCGTGATATCAGGACGGGAGAGGGCCCGGCGCAGACGTGCGAGAACCATCAACGCCCCGGCGCCTCCTCCGACTATGACCACGCGTCCTTTTGCGTTCGAAGCCGAAGCGTCCAGTGCGGCAGGGGCTCCTGCGCTTGCAAGTACCGATGCGGCTACCGGTGAAAGAGCCATCATTTTTAACGCATCACGGCGCGAAAGAATTTCTTTCCCGCTCACTTTTTTCATCATTTCATCGTAATTCATACTGCACCTCTTTGGTAAATTAATCTTCCACAACTAGATTGGCATTTTTGAACGCAACACGTTACGCCAAAAGCATGTTTCCGCCCACGAGAACGGAAAGGGTTCCTACCGCGGCAAATACTCGGCGTACATTTTTAATATTAGTCAATATGTCTTTGTTGATCCACAAAACAACCAAACCAAAAGCAAAAAAGACACCCATGACCCCCAGTACAAAGGCAAGGATCATCGATAAATCAACCGCTTGTCCATGGAGGACTCCCAGGGTTACCAACATACCGCGTACCCCGCCGATTCCCATCAAAATACCCACGCTAAATGCCGACGTACCGGCATATTCGTGTTTATGTTCATCGCCGAACCAAATGTGTACGTGTTTTTTACCCTCATGAAGGTGGGATCTCAGATGGATTTTATTCGTATAGACCATCGTGAGGAGATAGATACCGATGAAAATAATCACACACGAGGCGATACTATCGCCATAGGCCAATACCGCTTCGGGAATCGTATAATGTTCTAATATTTTTGCGAAGAGAAAAAGCATCATCCCATGTCCTATTGCAAAAGCACCGACACTCAAAAATGTTTTTTTGGCCTCTTTCCCGATCGAAAAATCGGCAATGGCAGTCAAATGATCCGGCCCGAAAGCATGCAAAATACCATACCAAAAAATCACTGTCAACGTTGCGATCTCAGTACTCATTTTCCCCTCCTTGTGTGATGGTGTCCATAATAGAGCTGTCCCAATGCAATTCCCCCGTCATTGATGGGGGTTTGTTCTTGAAAATAGACCTTACACCCTTTTGCTTCCAACCGTTTTACACAGAGGGATAGAAGCGTTTTATTTTGAAATACCCCTCCGCTCAATACGATAGGAAGACCGGGATATAACTGCGTAAATTCTTCCATAATCGTAACAAGCGTATGGATAAATCCCGTAGCGATTCTGGTGTATTCTCTTGAGTGTGCCAGTCGGACGATTTCTCGAACCATCGGCAATAAATCGATGACGCCGTTTTGAATGGTATACACAAAACTCTCACCAAAATCAGGGTCATAGAACTCTTCCAAGCGACGTCCGCACTCCCCTTCATACCCGTTTTCATGGAGGATATCACAAAACGATCCCATCGCATCAAAGACCCTTCCTATGGATGAACACAAAGGAGAGTTGAGCCCTTTTTCCCATATAGCATGATATAAAGTCATTTCATCGGAGGTGAAGTATTGTAAAAGAGGAAGCTCTAGCTCGCGAATCTCGCTCAGAGGATAGATGTCGAATAACAACGCCAAAGCGACTCTTTTGGGTTCTTTAATCGCTTTTTCACCACCCAGAAGACGAAACGGTCTGATATGCCCGATCCGCTCACAGTGTATCGGATCGGCCATAAAAATTTCTCCTCCCCAAATCGTCCCGTCATCGCCGTATCCCGTCCCGTCAAAACAAAATGCGAGGACTTTTTCCTCCAATCCAAACTCCGCCATACATGCCAATGCATGCGCATAATGATGCTGTACGGCAATGACGCTCACCCCTTGGTTCTTCGCCCATTGTGTTGTGGCATAGGAAGGATGCTTATCGTATACGATCACATCGGGAGAAAAATCGTAAAAACGTTTGAAGGTATCGACGGTCCGCTCAAAATACTCCATCCCCTCAATCGTATGGAGATCACCGATGTGAGGGCTCAGAATCATTTTGTCCCCAAAAGCCAAAGCAATCGTATTTTTTTGCTGGCCCCCCACTGCCAATATTTTCAAGGGGGTGTGCGTTGTGTGAATCACGGTATACGGGGAAAATCCGCGTCCTAATCGCAGTGTAATGCGGCGATTTTGTATGATCTGAACAATCGAATCATCGGCTGTATTGACGATATCACGGTTAAAATCGACAATGGCATCGACAATTTCACCTAACCGCGCATGAAGCTCTTGTGCGTTGCGTATGATCGGTTCGTCACTGCGATTTGCACTGGTGGCAACCAAAGGAAAGGAGAGAAGATCAAAAAGGAGATGATGGATCGGTGCATACGCGAGCATTGCCCCGACGGTATCAATATGAGGAGAAATATTGGAAGCCAAATCGGTATTAAGAGACTTTTTGACCAAAACAATCGGTCGCTCTTTGGAGGTTAGCAATGCTCTTTCTTGATCATCAACACAGACGTATTTGCAAAGCTGATCCCTGTCGGAGAACATTACGGCAAACGGTTTTTCGGGACGTTTTTTACGCAGCCTAAGCGTTGAAACCGCCTCCTCATTAGAAGCGTCACACAGCAAATGAAATCCGCCGATCCCTTTGACCGCTACGATCGCACCATTTTTCAAATATTGGGCTGTCTGCTCTATGACAGTGTTGCCCTGGATGATAGGGTACAGCTTAGGATCAACCATACACAATACGGGGCCGCATTCATGACAGCTGATCGGCTGGGCATGATAACGGCGATTGCTGGGATCGTCATATTCGGTTTGACAGCGAGAGCACATTTTAAAGGACTTCATAGAGGTAAAAGCCCGATCGTAAGGGAGTCTCTCTAGGATGCTGTATCGCGGGCCGCAATCGGTGCAGTTGATGAGATAATAGCCATAACGGCGATCATGGGGATCGTTCATTTCTGATAAACAGGCCTCACACACGGCAATATCGGGAGAAATAGAAGTCGTTTTGGTGTGATGAATACTTTCTATAATATCAAATCTGACGAAGTGTTTTCTCTCTTGCGCGTGAACCGTAATACGATCGATTTTGGCAAGAGATGGGGGATTATTACGCAGCTCAGCGGTAAAAAGGTCAAGGTCATCGGCGGAACCCTCAATGTCGATGACTACCCCTTCTCCCGTATTGGATACGTTTCCCTGCACGTGATATTTTTTTGCCAATTGATAGACAAAAGGACGAAAGCCGACCCCTTGCACCACCCCCTCAATGACGACTCTTAGCCCCTGTTTCATGACGATTATTCTGCTCTGGCTTGCGGATTGTGATACGAATCCACGATCTCGTTGAGTGTTTCTATGTGCTCGATTGGGGTTACGCTAATTCCCGCCTCTTGCAATTTTTCGATGACGGTTTGGTTAAATGCCCCAAACCGCTCTTTGGCAATAGGACTCAGGTTCATCGCAACGCTTTGGATATCCTCCGGGATTATCCCTATCACACTGACGTGTGCACGCATCCCCATCATGGAGCCCAGTTCTATCATCTGAGTCACTTCCACCTCATGAACCGTTTTACGGGTATCCCCAAGGCCAAGAAGCGCATCGGAGGGGAGATGATAGATAGATCCTGCCTCTTCATCAATCGAGAGGGTATCGAGGATGAAAACCTGATCGTATTCGAGCAGGTAATGCATCAGATTAAAACCCAATGTTCCTCCGTCGATGATCTCAATCATCGGCTCAAAGCGGTAGTTGGTTTGGAGATATTTGGCCGCGTACACCCCTATCCCATCATCGGTAAAAAGGATATTTCCCACTCCGATCACTGCGATGTTGCTCATCTGTTCTCTTATACGGCACAAACAGTTGATAGTTTATACCGTGACAGCTCTCTGCCCTTGGTATCGATCACATGGACGGCACAGGCCAGACAGGGATCGAACGAATGAACGACCCGCAACACTTCCAGCGGACGGGAAGGATCGGAAAGTTTTATCCCGATGAGTGCCTCTTCGTACGGTCCTCGCTGACCCGTTGCATCTTTAGGGGATGCATTCCATGTGGTGGGTGCTACTACCTGATAATTGGCAACTTTAGCCTCTTCGATACGGACAAAATGGCTCAAAACACCTCTAGGGACTTCGAAGATCCCCTCACCTCTCGCGGTTGTTGCCAATTCCTCAAAAACATACTTCGTCCACGTAGTCTCATCGTAATATTTGATGTTTTCGATCAAATTGCTCATGAAATCGAACAGATAGTCGCAGCAAATCTGCGCCTCGACGGCACGAGCCGCATTTCGTCCGATACTGGTCGAAAAGTCGATCAGTGTCATCCTCGTGTCGCTCATAAAACGGTCCATATAGGGTTTGATCACCTTGGACTTTTTGACTACCCCTACGATCATTCGAGCAACAGGTCCCACTTCCATGACTTTTCCCTCATAGCGCGGTGCCTTGATCCAGCTGTATTTTCCTTCGGACTTAAGGGTTCCGTCTTCATTTAAATCGGTATAAAACGGGATGCTCTCTTGGTCATACGGTGAACTTGGGGGATTATTTTCATACCACGAACGGGATGCCTCTTCGGTAATCTTGGCAGGGTCAAACGGTTCTATTGCGTCAAAATCATGCCCCGTGATGACCCCCCCCGCAAAGAGCTGTTCATTGTTTCCAAGACGGTATCCGCCACAGCACAAAAAGTTTCCGCTTCCGCGCCCTTCTCCTAGCGCAATCGACTCTCCGTACGCTTTAACCACCATTTTGATATCGGGGATATACGCCCGCTCTAAAAACTCGCGCACCTCTTTGATGATAAACATAAAGTCGTTCAGTCTCTGCGGGTTAAGCATATCGGCGACACTTGTCACCCCTCCTACGACGAGATTTTGGGGATGGGGCGTTTTTCCGGCAAAAATAGCGATTGCTTTGGAGATATCGTGCTGTATCCGAAGGGCTTCGAGATAATGGTTCATATGGACGAGATTCTCTTCCGGAGTGAGCCGATAGGTCTCATGTCCCCAGTATCCATTAGCAAAGAGCCCCAATCTCCCCGCTTTGACAAAACTTCCCAGTTTCTCTTTGACACTTTCCAGATGTCCCTGTGAATTGTGATAGGGATTTTCATGATACTGCTGCGCAATCTTTACAGCTTTGGCACAGTCGGCCTCCAGCGCACTCGTAATATCAACAAAATCGAGCGAATGGAGGTGGTAATAGTGAATAATATGATCCTGCACGAACAGGGCAAGAGTGACAAGATTACGGATGATCTCGGCATTGTGCGGAATGGTGATCGAGTACGCGTCTTCGACGGCGCTGATGGAAGCACGGTAATGGACATTTGTACAGACACCGCAAATACGCTGGGCTATCAAACCGATGTCACGTGGGTCACGCCCTTTTAGGATGATTTCGATCCCGCGAAACAGCTGCCCCGATGCCCACGCTTCGGTCACAACATTCTCTTCATTTACCTCTACTTCGATCCGCAGATGCCCTTCGATACGGGTAACGGGATCGATGACGATTTTACGGTTACTCATTATTTTCCTTCGGGAGTGGTCGGTGGTTGGCGTATTGGTCAAACGCGATTTTCCCCGAACCGCAGGCAAAACATCCATGACCTACCTGCACGGGCCAGCTGGTCCCCTCATTAAACTTCACTTGCGAACAATTCATCTGCGCATAAGGCCCTTTGCATCCCATTTGAAAAAGGCACCACCCTTTTTTCGCCCCTTCATCGCCCCACTCCAAGACAAATTCACCCAGATCAAAATGGCCGCGCCGTTCGCAGTTGTCGTGTACCCGAAATCCATAGGCCCATTCGGGGCGGTTTTTGGCATCGAGTTTGGGGAACTCCTCGAACATCATGAAATGCAGGAGTGTCCCCACGATATTGATAGGATTGACCGGGCATCCGGGGAGATTGATAATATCGGCTCTCCCCAGTGCCTCCGCCACTCCGACAGCACCGGTCGGATTCGGTGCCGCCGCCACTACCCCTCCGTCATACGCACACGATCCCACCGCAATGACCGCTGCCGCATTTTTGGCGACACGCTGTAGCAGTGCATGTCCTGTCTCCCCTTTGACGCCGATACGGAGAAACTTCCCATCAAGCCCAAGAGGGACGGCCCCCTCGACGATTAAGACATATTTTCCAGAATCATATTTAATAATATTATCAAGTACGCTTTCCGATTGTTCCCCCGATCCCGCCATCAGAAGTTCATGGTAATCGAGAGAGATGTATTTGAGAATCAAATCATCGATTTTTGGATGGGAGGATTTAATAAACCCTTCCGAGTTTCCGCTGCAATCGGCCAGTTCGAGCCAAATAATCGGAATTTTATTGAGCTTGGTCACCCCCTCTTTGACGACCTCTTCGAAATCGGGATGCAAATGCATCGTTGCCGTAATCATCGAAACCCATTTATTGAATTCCCGACTCATGTCAAACGATGCCATCGCCTCCTCAAGGTTTTCAGCACTGAGCTGATTTTTAGGATGGATGGCATTGTATTTTTCAATCCGCGCGCGAACCCGGGCCAGATCGGCCTCTTTGGCGTCATCCTCTCGCTTGGATCGCAAGCGTGCTGCTTCTGCGGCATCAACCGGCGTTGCGGCGATCAGAGAGCACACATCCTGCTTGCATCGGCCGCATACCCGTCCCGCGTTGCTGTAGGGTTTAAGCTCCGCGAACGAGGTGACCGCATTGAGTTTAATGATCTCGATCAGCTCTTCTTCGTAAACGCTTTCACAACTGCAGACAAGACGCCCTTTTCCGCTTTTTAGCCGATTTGAATAGAGATAGGCTGCATCGATTTTTTCGTTTATCTCCATCAGCTGCTTGAGACGGATCAAATCAATATTGGTATTGATACCGATAAACCGTTTCAGTAAATCGTGGTTGACGATGTAGTGATCGATACGATTTTCATGGCTTATCAGGATGGTTTCGTTATCGGTATCTTTGGGGTCATACGTGGGGGAAGTAACGTCAGCGAACAAAAACGAGCCTACTTTCAAGCCGTCGATCGATACCTCTTGGGTGAAGCTTTTGGATGGCAATCCCAGCATATTGGAGATGGCAACATCGGCTTGCAGGGTACACTCTTTGACCCGTCCCGCGATAAAGCCGCTGGTACGCAACTGCGCCGCTTCGCCGACGCAATAGATATCGGAATCGGAGGTGCGCATCGTTTCGTTCACCAAGATCCCTTTGTCGCACTCAAGCACATCGCGAGCAAAAGTAATATGAGGATCGATTCCGACACCAAAGATAAGAAACGGATCCCCAATCACTCCGTGACGTGTCTGGATTTCAGTGATGCGATCCTCTTGTATGCGCTTATCCACAATTTCATCATTAAACCAAATCCGTATTCTCGGATCGTGTTCAAAAATTTCTCGCAGCTGTGCCACCCCCTCACGGCTCAGATCCTGAGAATATAGATAATCCTTTCGTGCCAGCAGCGTAATCGATTTTGGGAAGGGGCTGCGCATCAGCGTATCGAGAAGTTCCAGCCCGATAGGTCCCACTCCGACAATGACGACATTTTTTCCGACAATCCCCTGTGCTATTTTGTCACTGTCACGCTCACTGCGAAACGTGGAAGCGTTGGTGATCCCTTGAATATCAAAGAGTGTTTTTGGGGTTGATCCGGTGGCAATGATCAGTTTGTCATAGGAAAATACGGCATGTTCGCTAAAAATACGTTTGGCAGATACATCGATGCGGAGAATGGTTTGGTTGAGTTCCAGACGCACTTTTGGATTCAGATCAAGGGTGATAGATTCAACGCATTGGCTTTTGTCCACGAGGGCACAAAGGTGAATTCTGTCATACGGAGGATGGGATTCATCGGATACGATTACCACCTCACAAGCAGGTTCTTTTTGCAGTATTGCATTGGCAAGATAGACGGCAGATACTCCACCTCCCACAATAACGATACGCATAGTTTTTCCTTTAATGAATTGGGTGTTATTATGACACAAAGTTCTCTTTTATTTTTAACTATTATAATCCATTTTAAAAATCAGGAATAGAGATGCAAAAAAATACTATTGATGATGCGATTACCGCGGCTTTTGTTGCGGATGCTTATGCACTGGGTGCCCACTGGATATACGATGAAGAGCAGTTAAAAACCCTTCCCCTCAATTGGGAAGAACTCAATGCCCCGCAAGCGATGTGGCATAAAGGGAAACAGAAAGGGGATTTTACCCATTACGGTGATCATGGAAAGTGGCTTTATGAATGTGTCCAGAAAAACAATCGTTTTGAGATATCTCTTTATGCCGATTATTGGAGGGAGAAAATGGAAGAGTATACGGGTTATGTGGACGGTTCCAGTCGCGAAACCCTATCACTCCTAAAGCAAGATCCGAAAACACGCAAAGGGTCCCATTCTCATGATCTTTCCATCATTGGCCGTATTGCACCGCTGCTTTTGGTCACCTCTAGCAAAGAGTCCTTTTTAGATCACGTACAAAACTTTGTATCGTTTACCCATAACAGTGAAATAGTTCTTGAAGCAGCCCGATTTTTTGCCGCTGTTTTGTATGATGTTGGAGAGGGGAGCCGTATTGAAGAGGCGTTAAAAAGGGTACACGTCCCTCTTCTCTTACAAAATGGTTACCATGCAGCAATGCAAAGCAAGGGTGAAAACAGTTTTACTGCCATTCGAAATTTCGGTCCGGCATGTGGTGTTGAAGGCGGATTTGAAGGGGTGATCCACCTTTTGATGACGTATGATGATTACAAAGAAGCGATGATCGCCAATGCAAAAGCGGGCGGAGACACGGCGGCACGCGGAATGGTTGTTGGGATGATCATGGGTGCGGCGGGCAAAAAGGTTCCAGAATCTTGGAAAAATGGGACAAATAACCTCTGATTAAACGTTTTGAGCGACAATATGACGCAATTTTTGCGATATACGCATCGACTCCCACTATACGGTCAAAAAAAAGAGTATTATTCTATACAGATAATTAAATTTTTACTTCGGGCAAAAAAAGCTCTCTTGTGTGAATTAAACGGAACTCTGTAGAAAAGGTTATACTTACGGCCCATGAAAATTAAAAAAGATGACCTCATTACTATTGAAAGCCCCAATGGAAGAACCTTGGGGGAATGCCTTCATGCTGAATTTTTATCCATCCGAATGATTCATGGTCAGTTTGTTTCCACGCTTCATATCAAAGACAAACCAAAGCGGATGACGAGAGAAGAAGCCCTCCAATACTATACCAAAAAATTAAAGTGTGCATGGGGAAAATAATTAAAGCGTTTGCTTTTTTATAGATCCGCACAACGCCAAAAATTCCTCTCCATATCTATCAAATTTCACATCACCTATTCCCCCGACTTGCAACATTTCTGTTTTATTTTGCGGAAGTTTTTGGGCCATCTCTTGGAGTGTTTTATCGCTAAAAACGACATAAGGAGGAACGGAATTTTGTTTCGCTATGGCCGTTCTCAATCCTCTTAATTGCTCAAAAACATCGTGATTATCCCTTGAAGTATAGGAAGATTTAGTCGATGCCAAATGGCGTTTCTGGTCTGCCAATCTCTCTTTTCGAATCGTCACGGGAAGGGACTTTTTAATAATATCCATGCCGAATTCGTCCAGCGCCAACACTCTGAAATCACCCTGCCTCAGCGCTTTTAATTCCATCAGTCTGTCCCCAACCGTAAGCCAATGGTGGCGGCTTTTATCTTTCCCTATTGCGTATACGGTGAGGGTTTCGTGTCCGTTTTGTTCTATTTTTTCATTCGCCAAACCCAATAAAACATCAACAACATAATGAAGCCCAAACCGCTGAGAGGTACGATAGACGCACGAGAGGAGCTTGAGGGCATCTTGGGTAATGTCGACACTCTCCTTGTCCGTCTCAAGGCAGTTGTCGCATTGTGACACGCAGGCATCCGAGCTGTCATCAAAATATTCGGCTATGAGTTGGTGGCGACACATCTGTGAAGAGGCAAATTTTCCGGTTGCCTCCAATTTATCAAACCCCAGTTTTTTGTAGGGAGAATCGCTTTGGGATTCGATCATCCGTTTGCGTTCTGCTAAATCGGAAGCCGAAAAAAGGAGCAGCGTAGAGGCCGCCAGTCCATCACGTCCGGCGCGCCCGATCTCCTGATAGTAGTTTTCGATGGTTTTTGGGAGGGTTGTATGCACGACGAAGCGTATATTGCTTTTGTCGATTCCCATCCCGAACGCTACCGTGGCGACGACGACTCTGATTTCATCGTTCAAAAATGCGCGGTACGTCTCATTTTTTTGCAGTGTCGGCAATCCTGCGTGATACGGCTGTGCGGGGATTTTTTTGGCCGACAAAAACTCGGCGATACTCTCAGCCTCTTTGCGGGTGAACGTATAGACGATGCCGCTTTCGTTTTCATACTTGGAGAGAAAATCCAGAAGCTGTTCCCTCCCATTTCCCTTTCTATGAACCGCACTGATGTGTAAATTGTCCCGACGAACTTTTGCCCGTATCAGAACCGGATTACGCAGGCGAAGCTGAGTAAGTATGTCCTGTTCTACGGGATGGGTTGCCGTAGCCGTGAACGCCGCTATGGGTACGGTAGGAAATAGCTCACGCAAGCGGTAGAGCTGCCGATAATCTTCTCTAAATTCATGCCCCCATTCGCTTACGCAGTGGGCTTCATCAACGACAAAAAAATCGATGGGGACATCGTTCAAAAATCGTAGGAACTCTCCGCTTTTTAACCGCTCGGGAGCGATGTATAAAAACTTCAGCTTTGCCGCTAAGGCGAGGCGCATGATCTCATTTATCTCATCGGGAGACTGCATGGAGGATATCATAGCGGCCTCTATTCCAAAAGCCCCCAGTGCCGTTATCTGATCGTGCATCAAAGCCAAAAGGGGCGAGACGACAACGGTAACACCGTCCATCAAAAGCGAGGGGAGTTGGTAACAAAGAGATTTTCCGGCACCCGTAGGGAGAATCATCATCACATCTCGGCCACCCACGATGGCATCCACGGCCTCCTCTTGAAATGCCCTAAAAGAGGAGTGTCCGAAAACGCTTTTTAATACTTGGTACTTTTTATCCACCGATTTCCTTCTGCATATGAAACGTGAATGCTATATTACCCAACTCTGTCCATAATCTCATTCATCATTATTATTGTTTTCAAGCTGAACGTGAACCAGTTTATTTTTCGGTTCGCCAAAATAATATCCTTGTGAGTAATCGATACCGAGCCCTTTCACAGTGTTGTAAACCGCTTCGTCACAAACGTATTCCGCAATCGTTTTGATACCGGTACGTTTTGCAAAGTCTACAATGGTTTTAACAACTTCGATAGTATTGACATCGGTGTTGATGTATCGGATCATCGAACCATCGATTTTAATAAAATCGGGTTGCAGTCGAAGTAAATATTCAAAATTAGAATATCCAGTTCCAAAGTCATCTATAGCGATCTCGCATCCGCTCTCTTTGGCATCGAGGATAAAGTTGACAACTTGATCAAAGTTTTCAATCCCCTCAGATTCAACCAATTCGATCACAACACGCCCTTTTACATCATATTTCTGGAGCATTTGATGAAAATAGAGTTTAAAATCTTCGGATAGAACATCCTCTATCGTTAGATTAATCGAGAAGGAGACTGTTGTATTAGCAAACCGTTCAAAGCTACTTTGGATAACCCGTTTGGTGATTTCATGATATTGCTTTGATTTTTTGGCAATATTTAAAAAGAAGAAGGGAGAAACAAGTTTCCCATCTTCATCGATGAGGCGGACTAAAGACTCATATTTTTCGATTTTTCCTGTCTGATTATTCACTATGGGTTGATAATGGGTAAGGATGCGGTTTTCTTCCAATGCTTCTTTAATTTTGAGAGCCCAGCATATGTTATCAGCGTACTCTTTTTCCAAGGATAGTTCTTCCGTATAAACTACAAAAGGGACTTTTTGCTTTTTACCAATTGTCAGAGCCATATCACACGTAGATATAAGTTTTTTAGCCGGTTCAAAGGTAATTCCAATAGTAGTTTCAAGGGGAATCGGTTTGAGAAAAATCACAAGAGGTTTGGATCGAATCTCTGTAGATATTTGATGTAACAGAGCCAAGAATGTCTGGCGGTCCATTTGGTCTGCGAGCAAGGCAAATATGTCTGAGCCTAAACGGTAAAGCTGTACTTTCCCCTCCGTCATTGTTACGAGTAACTGACTGAGCTTTATGATGACTTGATCTCCAACATTTTGTCCATAAAAGTCATTAATTTCACTAAACCGATCCACATCAATAAATGCCAAGCTAGGATCTTTTGCGTCAGTAATATCGTTGATGAGGCAAAAACGGTTGCCCAGTTGTGTAAGGGCGTCGGTGTTGGCCGCATGTTGAAGATCTTCACGGCTTTTAACCAATTCCGTAACATTGTGACTTACAGAGATATATTCGGTCACATTGCCAAATTCATTAAAAAATGGGGCTATAAGCGTATCGACATAATACTCGGAGCCGTCTTTGGCTTTATTTTTGAGAATCCCTTTCCAGCTCTTTTTGCGTTCTAACGTACTCCATAATTCTGTAAAGGTTTGGGGTGGGGTATCAGGATGGCGGATGAGACTATGAGGCAGTCCGATAAGTTCTTCCCTCATATACCCGCTAATATGGCAAAAATTGTCATTGGCGTATGTAATTTCCCCTTTTAGGTCACTTTTGCTAACAATGTTATGATGATCCAAAACCTTTTTATAGCGGTCAAGTTCTTGCAGTGTGGTGGAGAGATTATGGTTGCTCTCTTCGAGTTGACCGATCAAGGTACTAAGCCAACGGTTTATAAAATAGAGTAATAGGAGAATAAGAGTGAACGCTCCTACTCCGTAAAAAAATATTTTTAGAAAAGCACTGTAGGCTTTAGTTGTATTATCACGGATAAAAATGGCTTTGGAGATTTCATGATTTTGGTAATTATTTAATGGAACGATTGTAGTGGCATATCGATTCAAGTTATAACGAATGGATAAATGGCTTCCCTCGATCTTTGCATTTTGAAGTTGGCCGAAAAGTTCAGGTGTCATACCCATAACGGCATCTAACCAATATTTTCCTAAACGGCTCTGATAAACGTCTGCGTTGAGGAGGGGGTCGGCAGGAATGAGAACCAGCCCTGATATTCCGATTGAGTCATGAATGTCTTCGATCAACCGCTTGGGATCAGAGCCGATTTCAAGGGCGCCCTCGTATTTACCGTTAATGATGATCGGAACGGCAACACGGTAGGCCAATCCGTATATTCCAATCTCAAATCCATCAACACCCTGATGAGTTTTGTGAACATGTGCGATCATGGGGCGTTTTTTTGCGATCATATCGCCATAATGGCCTTGCTCATGCATCCGTACAAAAGATACTCCATTGCCCTCGTGAAGTTGAAGAATACTGATGTTTTGGTTTTTCACAGCATCCCATCGCTCATTCCATAAGCGGACTACCTCTAAACGGTCACGTTTTAAAAATGCCTGGCTAAATCCTGGTGTTGCTATAAATGCATTTAATATGGATTCATCGTTTAATCGTTGACGCTCGAAAATTTGCTCATAAGCAAAACGAGAAAATTTTTCATCGTTATATTGTAAGGTACTGAGATACTCTCTTTCGTTATAAGTAAACAGGCCACCTGCCGCTAATGCAAACAGAACCATTGCCCCTGATACCAATAATAAAGTTTTGTTCTTGATTGATAAATTTTGTAATTTCATACTTGATTATCTCATTGTTATATTATTTTATTATGTTGTTTCATAGTTTATTTAACTCATGCTAAATATATACTTGGATCAAAACAACAACACAAGGAACAAAACTTGTGTAAGAAGCGTTTAGTTCGATAAAATAACGAAAATAAAAGGGACTCTATGGAATTTCACATTGATGCCACCTGCGGTAACGCTAGAGCATGTACGATTACTACGGCCCATTCTACGATTCAAACGCCTATTTTTATGCCGGTGGGAACGGTAGGATCGGTCAAAGGGCTTGATATGGCCGACATGACCGATATCTTGGAGGCCCAAATCATCCTCGCGAATACGTATCATATGTATCTGCGTCCCGGCGATGAGACGGTAGCCCAATTGGGCGGATTGCACAACTACACAACCTATCCGAAGAGTTTTTTGACCGACAGCGGCGGTTTTCAGGCATTTAGTCTCAGTGACATCTCCAAACCGACCGAATCGGGAATCCAGTTCAAAAGCCATATTGACGGTTCCATGCACTTTTTTACCCCCGAAAAAGTGATCGACATTCAAAACAATCTGGGCAGCGACATTATGATGATTCTTGACGATCTCGTCGCCCTCCCCGCTACCCAAGAACGGATCAAAACCTCGATTGAGCGGACAACGCAGTGGGCAAAACAGTCCATAGAGTATTTTCGTCACAAACAATCTCTGGGGATCGGTACACACCAAAATATTTTCGCCATTATCCAAGGGGGGACTGATCTGGCTTTTCGTACCCAGTCGGCCACTGAATTATGTGCACTGGATTTTGATGGATTTGCGATCGGCGGACTTTCCGTCGGTGAAGCCAATAACCTGATGTACGATACCGTAGAACACACTACCCCCTTGATGCCCGTCAATAAACCGCGCTATTTGATGGGTGTCGGAACGCCTGAGGATCTGGTTGAAAACATAGAACGGGGTGTCGATATGTTCGACTGCGTGAT